>CAKKRA010000407.1 GCA_919902475.1 Nitrospiria bacterium | reverse complement strand
ATCGCCAATAATCATTGCATTCTTAACTGCCTTTGATACAAGCCTTGTATGATAAACCATCTCATCCATTGTAACCGGAATAGTGGTGTCATTCCCCTGAACAACCATTGAAAGTGAATCGCCGATAAGGACAATGTCAATCCCTGCCTCATCAACAATCTGGGCAAAGGGAAAATCGTATGCTGTAAGCATGGTAATCCGCTTTCCCTCTGCTTTTTTCTTTAAAATATCCAGTATAGTAATCCTCATAATTATTTTTAGTTTATCATTCAATAATTAAACCGTCAATGGGAAAGAATCACTGTTCAGGCTCATAGTTGCAAATTGGCAGGCATATTATAGTGGATTAATTGAATGGTTATCCTAATTTACAGCCCTGCCCGCTTCATTATCTCAGGCACCTTGTCCTCCATGCCTATTGCCATTATGTGGACGCCGTCGCATAAGTCGCGGACTGATTTTATTGTCCTTGCAGCAATATCAATGCCTGTGCTAAGCGCCTTTTCCTTTCCTGCTGCCTTTAGCTCGTCAATAAGATTTTGAGGCACTGTGATGCCCGGGACATTGTTATTGATAAATGTTGCCATGCCTGCTGACTTTAATACAAGTATGCCGGCAAGGATTTTGACATTGTGCTTTCTTGCCTCTTTCATAAAGCCCTTGAAATTCTCTATATCATAAATTGCCTGTGTCTGGAAGAACCTTGCGCCTGCCTTTACTTTTTTCCTGAACTTCATTAATTGCGGCTCTATTGGCTTTGCCTCTGGAGTTACAGTGGCGCCCGGGAACATCTCTGTTGCGCCTTTTAATTCATTGCCTGCCATATCCTTGCCATTGTTTAAGGTGTTTACAACCTGCAAGAGCTGTGAAGACTCAACATCAAACACTGGTTTAGCTGCCTTGTGGTCGCCTGCTGTAACATAGTCGCCTGTCAGGCATAGGATATTTTTTATACCGAGTACATGCGCGCCAAGTATATCAGACTGCAAAGCAAGGCGGTTTCTGTCCCTGCATGTTAATTGGAATATCGGGTCATGCCCCATTTCAAGAAGGAGCTTGCAGATAGCAAGTGACGATACCCTCATAACAGACGACTGATTGTCTGTTGCATTTAATGCATGCACCTTGCCGAGCAGCTCCTTTGCATGCTTTAGCATCTCTTTTAAATCTGTTCCTTTAGGCGGTCCGCACTCTGCTGTAACAAGAAAATCCCCTGCCTCTAATGCCTCTCTAAACTTCCCCATATCTCCCCCCTAATCCTTCTTGCTTGTTAAAGCTGATGGTTTTGTATGCTTGCCATAGTCCTTTGGCTCTGCAATCTCTTCTATCAGATCAAGCCTGTGCAAATCATTTAAGCGGTTATATATCCTCACCCATACACAATCCTTTTCCCTGTCCACCTCGCATTTGCCATTGTTCATACCGCCGCATGGGCCATTGAGCAGTCCCTTTGGGCAGTTAGTAACAGGGCAGATGCCTCCGGTCTCATTTACTATGCACTCGCCGCAAAGTGAGCACCTCTCATCAAATACCCTGAACCTTGTCATATTGCCGAGAAAGAGCGTGTCATTCGCAGTATATACTGGCTTGTCCTTGAATATCTCCACTGCCGCCTGCACCCCTGCTCCGCAGGACATGATTATCAAGGCCTCAGCGCCTTCAACCTCATTTTTGAATTTCTTCAGCTCCACCTTTGTCCCAAGCACCTGGCAGCCTGTCTTTGCAACAAAATAGCCTGTAACCTTCTTGCCCTTTTCTTCTAACTTCTTTTTCATATCTTCTAAGGCTGCCTCATCGCCTGTACCGCAGAGTGAGGCGCACTCGCTGCAGCCGACAAGAAAAAAGCTGTTATTATCCTTTATAGCCTTAAGTATTTCATCAAGGTTTTTTTGCTTTGAGATTATCATTTTTTCACCTCATAATACATTTTTTTATATATTCCCCCTTTAGATAAGAGGGGAATAACTGCCATCAATTGTCCCGCTCAGATTTAGTCAGAGGGGTCAGATGCAAGGCGGAGCGAGGACTCGCACCGCAGCA
>CAKKRA010000406.1 GCA_919902475.1 Nitrospiria bacterium | reverse complement strand
TATCCTTTAAGGCATCCAACAAATTTTCCATCTTAATAATCCCTGTCCTTTTAACAAATGCTCCGATGGCAATCATGTTAACTACACGGTTGTCTCCTAATTCCTCTGCTATTTCATTTGCAGGCACATAAACAGTCTGAACATCGCTTCTTTCAAAGGACTCCTTAACCAATGAGGAGTTAATAACTGCCAGGCCTTCTTTCTTTAATAATGGCCCAAATTTATTTAAAGATGCTGTGTTTAATACGATTATTGCAGAAGGATTCTTAACAATCGGCGAGGCAACATCTTCTGATGAAATAACCACAGTGCAGTTTGATGTCCCTCCCCTCATCTCAATGCCATAGGAGGGAAACCATGTTACATGCCTTCCTTCAATCATGCCGGCATAGGCAAGGACCCTGCCAGCTAATAAAACACCCTGTCCGCCAAAGCCTGCTATAATTATATCCTGATACAATATTATAAACCCCGCTAATCCTTTTTATCCTTAAAAACACCTAAGGGAAAATAAGGAATCATCTTTTCTTCAATCCACTTTAAACTGTCCACAGGCGAAAGCCCCCAATCTGTCGGGCAGGTAGAAAGCGCCTCAACAAGGGAGAATCCCTTGCCTTCTATCTGATTCTGGAATGCCTTTTTAATAGCCTTTTTTGCCTTTAATGTATTTTTAGGGTTATTCATGGCTACCCGTTCAATATATGTAACACCTTCAAGCGTTGCAAGCATCTCAGACACCCTTAATGGATAACCGTCTCTGATGCCCCTTCCTGTCGGCGTAGTTGTCGTCCTCTGCCCCATCAGGGTTGTTGGAGCCATCTGCCCCCCTGTCATCCCGTATGTCCCGTTATTAACAAATATTACAGTAAGATTTTCACCCCTGTTTGCTGCATGGACTATCTCTGCAGTCCCAATTGCTGCAAGGTCGCCGTCGCCCTGATAGCAAAAGATTATTTTGTCAGGCGCAGCCCTTTTCATGCCTGTTGCAGCAGCAGGAGGCCTGCCGTGAGCTACCTCTATCATATCAAAATAGAAATAGTCATATGCAAAAACAGCACAGCCCACAGGCGCAATACCGACTGTCCTCTCCCTGATGCCAAAGAGGTCAATTGTCTCTGCGATAATCCTGTGCAGAGTACCGTGGCTGCAGCCGGGACAGTACCTCATCGGCGTGTCTCTTAAGCTCTTAGGTTTTGAAAAAATCAGCTTTTCTTCCAAAAATAACTCCTATAACATAGCAGAAAACATCTTGACATAATAAATTGTCTTGTGTTAATCTACAAAATGGTTGCCGAGATAGCTCAGTCGGTAGAGCAGAGGCCTGAAAAGCCTCGTGTCCGCAGT
>CAKKRA010000405.1:15757-21309 GCA_919902475.1 Nitrospiria bacterium | reverse complement strand
TCTTTATTGTTATCAGCCAAATCAACTAGTATCTTTTCTAAATCGCTTATGGATTTTTCTGACGCCATATTTTCCCTTGCAGCGGTCTTCTGCGCCCATTTATCAGATGATAGATTCAGGATATATGTTTCTATGCCGCGGGAGCTTTTCTTGGTATTTGAATTTACATGGATGGAAATAAAAAGGTCAGCCTTTTTACCTGCTGCAATTACAGGCCTTTGTTCAAGGCTAATAAATGTATCATCCTCACGTGTAAGATAGACCTTTTTGTTGGTTCTTTCAATTAGGATCTTTTTGAGTTTTTTAGCAATATCAAGCGCCACATCCTTTTCCATGAGGCCGTTTCTGCCGATAGCGCCCGGATCCTTCCCCCCATGTCCAGGGTCTAAGACAATAGTCTTAAAAGTTAAATTAAGCTGCTGGCTTAAGGGCATCCGTTTTTCTTTTGTATCTTTTTCCTTTGTAACATTGTCTTCCTGACTGCCTTGCGGCTTATATTTTGCGCCATAAACCTCAACTATCAATCTATGCGGCTCTGGAAGCGGATATAACCTGTAATCCTCTATGCTGCCTAAATCAAGCACTACCCTTGCATCCTTTGTAGTGTGCTGGCTGACCCTTATCTGTTTTAATATGCCGTCGCCAACTGAAATCGGTTCTTTTTTCAAAGCCTCTTTTATTTTTGCATTGGGCATATCAATATACAGCCTGTCAGGCTGTGAGATTCTCTTTTTGGTGAAATTTATCTCGTTATCTGCTTCTATAACTATTTTTGTATATTCAGGATACGACCATGACCTTATCTCCTTAATCTGGTTAGTCTGGTATGTCTTATTGGAGGAAGAGGCAATTGTCTTTGATATATCGTTAATCCTTTTTTCAGCATCTGCCTTAAGTTTGCTTTTGGGATAGAGTTTTATAAATTTTTTATATGCGTCAAGCGCATCGTCCAATGAATTTCTCTGTTTAAAATATACCTCGCCTATTTCAAATGCTGCGTCATCAGCATATTCGCTCTTTGGATGTTTTTTAATCAGTTTATTGTAGGTATCTATTGCCCTGTCTAAGTCATTCAGGTTCTTTGAATATTGATAAAGGCCTTTATAAAGGGCGCCGATATTGAAGAGCGCGTCATCTGCATATTTGCGATGCTTTGCTGCAATGGCATTGTACTCTTTTATGCATTGTTCCCAATTCTGCCTGAGCCTCTTCTTTGCCTCAGATGAGTTTAAAGCCTTTGAACACTCCTTTGCCTTCTGAAACTGTTTCTGCGGGCTTGAAGAGACAGCAAGAGAGATATCAGGAAAGACGATAGTAAGGATGAGCGCTAAAAGTAATAATAGTCTTTTCATTGCTAATAAAATATTATCTTACTGCTATGCTGTTGTCAAGGACTTCTAAGTTAGGGATTGACAAGGTTTTTATTTTGATATAAATTGGAGCAATTATGTATGAGCTTGTGATAAAAGACTCCTTTGCCTCTGCGCATCAGTTGAGGGGTTATAAGGGCAAGTGCGAGAACCTACACGGCCACAACTGGAAGGTGGAGATATATATAATGTCAGAGCTGCTGAATGAGATCGGCCTTGCTGTTGATTTTCATGATATGAAGAGAGAGTCAAAGGCGCTCTTAGACCAGCTTGACCACAAGGTTTTAAATGAGATTTTCCCTTTTACAGAGATAAACCCTTCATCTGAAAACATTGCAAAGTGGATTTATGAAGGGATGAGCAAAAAGATGAATACTGAGGATATATGGGTGTCAAAGATTGTAGTTTGGGAATCTGATACAGCCGCAGCCGCCTATTTTGAAGACTAAAAGGAGGATTTAAGAAAAGTGGAACAGACATTATCAATTATTAAACCAGATGCAGTAAAGAAGAATGTTATCGGTGAGATTGTCAAGAGGTTTGAAAGTAACGGGTTGAAGATTAAAGCAATGAAGATGATTAAGATGTCTCAGAAGGATGCTGAGGGATTTTATTATGTTCACAGAGAGAGGCCTTTTTATAAGAGCCTTGCAGAATTCATGTCCTCTGGTCCTGTAGTTGTTATTGTTCTTGAAGGCAAGGATGCCATAAAAAAGAACAGGGATTTGATGGGCGCCACTGACCCAAAGAAGGCAGATAAGGGGACTATCAGGGCGGATTTTGCAGATAATATTGAGCAGAATGCTGTTCATGGCTCTGATTCTGTTGAATCTGCGAAGTTTGAAATTCCGTTCTTCTTCAGCAGTATGGAGATGGTTAATTAGTTGGAAGGATTTGATTACATTATAGCAGGCGCTGGCGCTTCAGGACTTGCAGCATTTAGCCTTCTTTCAAAAAATGGTAAAAAGGTTGTAGTAATAGATGAAAAGGAATCTGCCGGCGGCTCAGCCTGTATTTCCCAAATAGGGGGCTATCAGTTTCCTCAAGGGCCGTTGCTGTTTTTGGGTCTTGATAAAGGCATTTTTCCAATAGCGTTCTCAAAGGCAGGCATCAATAACCTAAAATCTCAAATATCTGAAAATGCAGGGGCAATTCATGAATTGCCCCTGCAAATAGTTCTTCCTGAACAGAGAATAAATCTTTATTCAGACAGACAGGAGCTTTTTGAGGAATTAAACCGCGTTTTCCCTGATAAGATTGATGCTGTGAGGATGTTTTATAATAAAATAGATGAAATAGCAGAGATTGCAAAGCCCCTGTTTTTTCCATTAGATAAAGATGACAAGGGTTTTGAAAGGATTTTAAGATTATCAAAAGAAAAGGCAAGAATATTCTTTTCCACTGCTAAATACGGTTATGAAAAGGCATCTAAATTTTTATACGGCTACGGCCTTGACGCTGCATTCAAGAGGTTTGTTGACATGCAGACGCTCCTCGTTTTGCAAAAGACCACAAATGAGATTAACCTCCTTTCGCTTGTTGAGGCGCTGACATTCTTAAAAATGGATGCAGCAACAATAAGAGATGGGTTTAACACTATATCAAAGGCAATGGCAGATGGTCTTGATAAAACAGGCAGCAGCATAAGATACAATACAAGGATTAAGGAGATAGTTCAGGTAAACAATCAGTTCTGCGGAGTTCGGCTTGAGGACGGCAGTGAATTAGAGGCTGATTATCTTATCTTAAATATCCCGCATGTATATTTGCAAAAGGATAAAGGGAAGCAGAGGGTTGTTTATACTATTTACATGGCTGCGGATGAGGATGTGATTCCTGCTGCTATGAAGGATAATCTTGCCATGTCATTGGATTTATCAAGATTCCCGCTTGATGATAATTTTATGTATATCTCAATTGTCCCGGACAACAGCAGACAGCCTAAGGGCAAGAGGGGGCTGAAGATTAACATGTTTGTTGAGCGGGATGTCTTGTCTGATTCAGAAAGACTCTCAGCATTGAAAGAAGAGGCAATAAGGCAGATAAGATGGCTGATGCCGTTTTCAGATGACAGGCTTTATTATGTAGGCGATAATTCAGATGAGCATATCAGGCAGGAAAAATTCGCTGAGCAATTTGAATCATGCGAACCTTTTAAGCCATACAGTCTTTATCCAAACTGCTTTAAATCATTTTTAAAGCATTGTTACCTTATCTCGGATTTTATGCCTCCTTCAGCAGGAACTGGAAGGGAGCTTCTTTCTGCTGTGAGGTTTACAGAGAAGATAGGCAGATGATAATGTACAGATTACGAATCTTTATTCCATTTATTATTTTTTTCTTATTTAGCTGCTCTGCGCCTATACAGCAGACCATTGATACGGCACAGTCCCCCTCACCCCATCCCTCTCCCCAAAGAGGAGAGGGGGATTTAACTAAACCTGACAAAAAGGTCATCGCTGCGCAGGCGCTTTTATTCAAAAGCAGCACCTATGAAGAGCTTGAAAAAGAGATGGCAACAATGAAGGCATCAGGTGTGAATATTGTAATTGTAAGGGTCTTTCACAATAAAGGAGACAGGTATCACGGCTTTGCATCTCAAAGCAAACAGCAGACAGGCGTATATTTTAAGAGCAACGTTGCGCCTGTAATTGATGATGTGTTAACGCGGATAATAGACATAGGCCACAGGCAAGGGCTTTTGGTCTATGCATGGATGACTACAAGGAGGATGGATTGGAAATGGTCTGATACGCCAAAGTGGCGGGATTCTGCTTACGACCTTAAGACAAAGGATTTTACATATTCAAAGGGAGGCCTTGATTTATTTAATCAGGATTTTCAAGACTATTTGATATCTGTTTACAGGGAGATTGCTGCATCAGGCGTGGATGGAATCCTTATTCAGGATGACCTTGTATACAGGCATACAGAGGGTTTCAGCGATGCTGCAAGGCTTAGTTACAATAACAGCTTTGGCTTTGCATTAAGACCGGAAAATCTCTACAAGGATATTTATGAAAAGGGCGGTAAGCATTATGTAAGAAATTATACGTCCCTTTTCTGGAAATGGGTAGAGTGGAGGAATCAGTATATTGCGCTATTTTTGGATAACCTTATCAGAGAGGCAAAAAAGCCGTCGCCGAACTTAAAGATTGCCCTGAACCTTTATTATGAAACAGTAATTAATCCAAAAAACGGACTTGCGTGGTTCAGCCAGGACATATCATCTTTAAAGAATATTGATATAGACTATTTTGCTGTAATGGCATATCACAGGCAGATGATGAAGGAGAAGAGGCTTAATCTTGATGATGCCTTAAATATGATTTCTGATATTACCCGTATTGGCCTTGATGCAATCGGCAATAAGGATAAATTATTAATGAAGGTTCAGTCAGTAGACTGGGATAATAGGGAGGCAGTTCCTTCGGATGAATTGAAAAAGGTTTTTGAGGCAATCAAAAAGGCAGGCGGTGTAAGCCTTGCCTATGTCCAGAACGGAAACAGCGTCAGCCCTAAAAATTTTCTTGACAAAATGTGAAGCTGTAATTTAGTATCAAGTCCTGTTTATTGTATGGGCGAACCTATGTGTCCGCCCGGATTATCTTAATTAATGGAGGTAAATATTATGAGTCCTAATGATTTGAAGTATCACAAAGAGCATACGTGGGTGCGTATAAAAGGCAAGAAGGCAACAATAGGCATTACGCATTATGCGCAGGAGTCTTTGGGCGATATTGTCTACTTAGAGCTTCCTGATGTGGATGCAGAGGTTGATAAGGATACTGAGATAGCAGAGATAGAGTCCACTAAGGCAACATCAGCCATAATAGCGCCTGTAAGCGGAAAGATAATAGAGGTGAATGATGACCTGTCAGAGAGCCCTGAGATAATAAATGAAGACCCTTATGAAAAGGGCTGGATTGCAGTAATTGAGATGTCTAATACAAAAGAGATTGAAGAACTCCTTGATCCAAAAGACTATGACAAGTATGTGGAAGAGGAGGCAAAATAACAGGGATGGCTGAAAAGAGACTGATTGTTCTCGGCGCAGGGCCCGGCGGTTATGTTGCTGCAATCAAGGCTGCACAGCTCGGCGCAAAGGTTACTATAATTGAAGATACAGAGGTTGGCGGCACATGCTTAAACAGGGGCTGTATCCCTACAAAGGCATTAATA
>CAKKRA010000405.1:102-15747 GCA_919902475.1 Nitrospiria bacterium | reverse complement strand
GGCAATAGATAAGATTAATAGGGCAGAGGAATACGGCATTGAGATTAAAGGCGAAATAAGCTGCAATCTTTCTAAGATAATAGAGAGAAAGAATAAGGTAGTCGGCATTCAGGTAAAGGGCATCCGCTCACTTTTTAAGAGCTGGGGTATAGAGCTTTTAGAAGGCAGGGGAAAGATCAAGGATGTAAATAAGATTGATGTTGCATTAAAGGACGGCTCAAGCAGGACAGCAGAAGGGGATAATATTATAATCGCCACTGGTTCAAGGCCTGCGAGAATATCGCTCTTTCCATTTGACGGCAAGGATATAATCACAAGCGACGAGGCATTGAATATAACAGAGATTCCAAAGAGTGTTTTAATAGTCGGCGCAGGGGTCATAGGATGCGAGTTCGCCTTTATTTTAAAAGAGCTCGGCGCAGAGGTAACAATAGTTGAGATGCTCTCACATGCAGTTGCAACAGAGGATGAGGAGATATCAGAGATACTGGAAAGGGAATTAAAAAAGAGAAAGATAAAACTTATATTAAACACAAAGATTGAGAAGATAGAAAGGGGCAGTGATGGTGTTTTAACTGCTTTTCTAAGCGATGGGAAACAGATAAAGACTGAAAAAGTTCTGGTCTCCATTGGAAGGGCATTAAATACAGAAAACATCGGCCTTGAGGAGCTTGGTATAAAAAAGGGCAAAAAGGGCGAGATAGAGGTAAATAGCAGGATGGAGACAAATGTATCCGGCATATATGCCATTGGCGATGTTGTCGGCGGCATAATGCTTGCGCATGTGGCGTCAACAGAGGGCATAGCTGCTGCTGAAAATATAATGGGGCACAGCAGGGAGATGGATTATAACATTGTGCCAGCAGGCATATTTACCATGCCAGAGATAGGCAGTGTCGGCTTAAGGGAAAAACAGGCTAATGAGAAGGGCATTGATATAAAAATAGGAAGATTCCAGTTCAGGGGACTTGGCAAGGCCCATGCAATGGGCGAGATTGCAGGCATGGCAAAGATCATAGCAGATGCCAAAACAGACAGGGTCTTAGGACTGCACATAATCGGCGCCCATGCAGCAGATTTGGTTCATGAGGGCGCAGTTGCCATGAAACTCGGCGCAAAGGCAAAGGATATAGCAGCTACAATACACGCCCATCCTACCTTATCAGAGGCAATAATGGAGGCGTCAGAAGACCTGCATAAGATGGCAATCCATATGCCAAAGGCTTAAGAAACAGAAAAAATCCAAAAATACTTGACAACAGCAGCGAATGGTCTTAATATATTCCCTTATTAATAGATGGAGGGAAAAGTTTAGTTCTTGGAGGGGGTCAGGGAACTATAAGTATTTAAAAAGGTTATAAGTAAGGTCTCTTAAGATTTATTTTCAGAAACTACCGCCCCAATTGAAATTGCAACCCTCTGAACTGCTTTTTTCCAAAAAAAAATAAAATAAAGATATATGAGAAGGAAAGCTCGCAAGTGAACCCAAGAAGCCAATCATTATATGAAAGCAATGCTTATTCCTTGGGTAATTTTAATTTAAAGGAGGTGAGGTGAGAGGTATTTTCTTCGCTTGACTGCCTTGTGTCAGGTTCTATAGAGGCGGGCAGGGTGAGGCTGTGGGAGTTATAGAAAAGGTCACGCATTTATAGGCTGATAAAAAAGTCATCAACAGCCTTGATTGCACAGATTAGAAAAAATGATTACACTGATTTCATGAGGAGTTTTAATCTGTGTAATCTAATCTTTTATCTGTGTAATCAGAGATTGTTGGGTTATCCAACAATCTGTTTATAGTCAGATAATCAAAAGGGGGCAGAGCCCTCAAATACAGAAGAAAAGGAGGCAAGTATTATTATGGAGAAAAAGAGAGTCTTTAAAATGGCAGTAATGGCGCTGCTTCTTTTTGCCTTTATTGGTATCCCCATGGTTGTTGAGGCAGGCGATGCTAAAAAGGGTGAAGAGCTTGTTCACGGCAGGCCTGTTGCGAATTGTGTGGGATGCCATCACTTTCCCAATATTGTAATGCCAAGCACCATTGCGCCGGATCTGGTGGATCTCATGAATAATTTATATGCGGAAAAGGATAAGGAAAAATTAAGGCAGATTGTAGCTGATGCGAATAAATTTTTCCCGGATACAATGATGCCGTCTTACGGGAAGGGCAAGCTTTTAATTGATAAGAAAAAGGGAGAAGACAAGCTGTCTCCTGAAGAGCAAAAGAAGCTGATTGAGAAGAAGATTGATGACATCGTAGAGTATCTTTACAGCTTAAAGAAAAAATAAAAGGAGGAGTATAAGAAATGAGGGAAAATATTAAACTTTCAAGAAGAGGCTTTATCAAGGCTACAGGCGCTGCATGCACAGCAGTCCTGATGGCAGGCGCCTTACCCGGTTTTCTTAAGCCGGTTATGGCAGCAGAGGAGCAAATAGACATTAAGGATGCCCTGAAGAAATTATTTGGCGATAAAAAGATAGAGACAGGGCATGTTGAATTAGATGTCCCAATAATCGCTGAGAACGGCGCTGTTGTTCCAGTAACTGTTACATCCGACCTTCCGATGACAGCAGGCGATTATGTGAAGAATGTTTATGTCTTTTCAGAGGGCAACCTGAATCCCTTTGTTGCAAAGATAGGCCTGACATCTGCCAATGCAAAGGCAGAGATTGCAATGAGGATTAAGATGAGAAAGACATCCAATGTCCGCGCAGTAGTAGAGACCAGCAAAGGCAATCTCTATCAAAATATGAAAGAGGTAAAGGTTACTGTTGGAGGCTGCGGAGGGTAAGAAAAAATATAGGTCTATATGTCATATAAGACCTATTGTCATTAATGATTTGAAAATTTAGAAATAGGAGGAAACAAATGGCTGAAATTGGCAAGATAATGATAAAGGTGCCGGGTACAATAAAAAAGGGAGATGTAATCCCTGTAAAGGCAATGGTAGTCCATCCAATGGAGACAGGACAGAGGAAGGACAGCAAAACACAAAATCTAATCCCGGAATATTACATCAATGATGTAAAGGTCTACTATGGAAGCGACCTTGTAACAAGCATGGAGTGGGGCATTGCAGTGAGCACAAACCCTTTTATAACCTTTTATTTAAAGGCTGATAAGGCAGCGCCTCTAAAGATGAGTTTTAAGGATAATAAAGGCGGCTCATTTGAGCAGACAGTTCAGATTAATCCGCAATAAAAAAATTAAGATTATGGAGGTGAAGTAAAGATGAGAAAAATCTTAGTGTTATTGTTATTGGCTGCGCCAATAATTTTATCATGCACTTCTTCCACTGCCTCACGGAAAGAGGCTCAGGAGGAAAAGGGCGTTAAGGAATATCCAATGGCCGTTGATATAAAAACCTTTGAAGCGGAGTATGCAAAGGTTCACGGCAATGAGCTAAAGAAGATGGAAGAGGACGGCAACCCCGGTGAATTTCTCCTTGAGGATGGGAAGGCCATGTTTCATAAGGTTGACGGAAGCGCGGGCAAGTCCTGCGCAAGCTGCCACGGAGAAAATGGCGCAAAAAACCTTAAAGGCATTGCAGTCTCCTATCCAAAATACAACAGTTCTGTTGACGGCGGCAAAGGCGGAGTGATCACCATTCCGATGCAGATTAATATGTGCCGTGAAAAGAATATGGGAATAGCAAAAGAGAAGGCATGGAAATATGGCAAAGCGGAGATAACAGGAGTTGAATTGTTTGTCAAGTCACTTTCCAACGGCATGCCTATAAAGGTAAAAACAGACGGCCCTGCAAGCGCATTCTATGAGGCAGGAAAGAAGAACTTCTATACAAAGCTTGGGGAGTGGAACTGGAACTGCGCACAGTGCCATGTAAAATATGCAGGCCGTTTTTCAAGGCAGGAATTTCTTCCGCCAGCCCCATTACTTGCAGACCACTGGCCGTCATTCAGGTTGGATTGGGGGGCTGTAGCCGGTGATACTACACGCACTATTCAGGTGAGGTTTAATGGCTGTATCAAGAATATGAGAGTGTCTGATGATAAAATTCCCGGATTTGAGAGCGAGTTTATGCGCAATCTGGAATTATATGTAACTGCTCAGGCGAATGGAAGGCCTCAGCATGTGCCAGGCTTCAGACGTTAAGACATCCTATAAGGATGCCTGATAATTCAGATATATTATATCAGGAGGTTTAGATGGCTCTTACAAGAAGGGAATTCCTCTACATGGCAGCGCTTGCTGCAGGGACTGCTGGTTTGCCGCCGGCAGCCCTTGCAAAAGCCCTGACGCAGGAGAATCTGCTCAAATTTGATGCCAAGGGGAATATCACAATACTGCACACCACAGACATACATGCGCAGCTTGTGCCAATGTATTACAGGGAGCCTGATGTAAATATAGGGGTGGGCGACAATAAGGGTCAGCCCCCCCATCTTACAGGCAGGGATCTGCTGAAATATTATGGCTATAAGCCCAATGCCCTTGAGGCCTATTCATATACCAATGATAACTTTGCAGAGCTTGCAAAAAAATATGGGAAGGTTGGTGGAGTCACACATATAGCCTCTATGATTAAGAGGATAAAGTCTGAAAGGCATGGAAAGGTTCTGTATATAGACGGCGGCGATACACTTCAAGGCTCTGCAACAGCCCTCTGGAGCAGGGGAGAGGATATGGTTCGCATCATTAACCAGCTCGGCTGCGAGGTAATGACAGGGCACTGGGAATTCACATATCCAGAGGAGAGGGTTCTGGAGCTTATAAAGATGATGAAATTTCCATTTATTGCCCAGAATGTAAATGAGGCAACATGGGGAGACCCTATATTCAAGCCTTATGAAATAAAAACAGTCAATGGTGTATCTATCGCAGTCATAGGACAGGCATTCCCATACACGCCTATAGCCAATCCGAGGAGATTTATTCCGAACTGGTCATTTGGCATCAAAGACGAGAACATGCAGAAGATTGTGGATGAGGTAAGATCAAAGAAAGTTGACCTTGTTATTGTCCTCTCCCACAATGGCTGTGATGTTGACAAGAAGATGGCGGGCAGAGTTAAGGGCATTGATGTAATCTTTGGAGGGCATACCCATGACGGCATACCAAAACCCATTGAGGTTGGCAAGACCCTTGTAATCAATACAGGCTGTTATGGAAAATTCCTCACGAGGATGGACATTGAGGTAAAAAACAAGAAGATGGTTGGCTATTCATTCAGGCTCATACCTGTAATGTCTGCTATGATAGAGCCTGACCCTGAGATGTCAAAGCTCGTAGAGGATATAAGAGGTCCCCATAAGGCAAAATTGGATGAGGTCCTGGGCCATACGGAGACTGTGCTTTACAGAAGGGGAAATTTAGACGGCACCTTTGACGACCTGATATGCGAGGCATTGATTGACCACTATGATGCAGATTTTGCGCTTTCGCCGGGATTCAGATGGGGAAGGACGATTCTTCCCGGGCCGATTACAGCAGATGATGTCTATTCACAAACTGCCATTACATATCCAAACACATATAAGACAAAGATAACTGGCAGCACCCTGAAAGATGTTTTAGAGGATATAGGAGACAATATCTTTAATCCTGATCCGTATAAACAGCAGGGCGGGGATATGGTAAGGACAGCAGGCCTTAGCTTTACTATTAAGGTAAATGAGAAGATCGGCAACAGGATACAAAACATAAAAATTCGCGGCAAGGATGTGCATCCGGATAAGGAATACACTATGACAGCATGGGCATCGGTGCAGGAGCAGCCGGGACCGCCTGTCTATGACATTGTCATCAATTACATCAAAAAGAAGAAGACCATAAAGGTAAAACACGACAGACCAGAGATGATATACTAATATATTTTGACAGGGGCGTATAATTATACTATACACCCCTGTCAGAAATTGTTTATAATATCTATATGATACAGAAACTAACAGGCTTAATCTTATTTTTTTATTTATTCTTATTATCTGGAATTATCCATGCAGAAGAGGTTACACTCCCTTATAAGGGTATTACCCTCAATGCCAATTTAGAGCTCAGCCAGAATAAATCCATTACAGATGGCGTGATTCTTATTGTCCACGGCACATTGGCCCACAAGGGTATGGAGATTACTTCAGCCCTCCAGAATCTTCTCAAGGATAACGGACTGAATACCCTCGCTATAAACCTCAGTTATAGTATTGACAACCGCAGCGGCATGTATGACTGCAAGAATCTGCACAAGCATAAACATACAGACGCTTTGTCTGAAATCAGTGTATGGATTGACTGGTTAAAAAAGAAGGATGTAAAAAAGATAATTCTATTGGGGCACTCAAGGGGAGGCAATCAGGCAGCATGGTTTGCATCTCAGAATGATGACCCTGCAATTAAATCAGCAATACTTGTCGCTCCCATGACATGGGATGAAAAGAGCGTTGCTGAGAATTATAAGAAAAGATATAAGAAGGATCTCCAGCCATTATTGGAAAAGGCGCAGAAGCTGATTAAATCAGGCAAAGGCGATACTGTGCTGACGCATACTGACTTTCTCTATTGTGAGGATACCTCAGTTACAGCAGAGGCCTTTGCCGGCTATTATGCGCCTGACAAAAAAATGGATACTCCATTTCTAATACCGCGGATTAAGAGGCCTGTATTTCTTGCCTTAGCAAAGGATGACACAATAATGCCTGACCTTATTAAAAAGGCTGCTGCCCTGTCTGATAACAAGACAGTGCATATAAAGGTATTTGAGATGGCTGACCATTTTTTCCGCGATCTTAATGCTGAGGAGCTGGCAGAAGAGATTGTTGGGTTTTTGAAGGACAAGTAGTGTTGTATAATTATACGCTCCTAATCCCCCTCACCTTAATCCTCTCCCCAGAGGGGAGAGGAAATAAAAATAATACCCTCTCACCTTTGGGGAGAGGGTAAGGGTGAGGGGCAAAATAAATTATTCAGATTTACCTTGAAGGAGGAACAATGGAAACAGGAAAGACAAAAACAACCATTGGTTTTGCCCTGATTATAGCGGCATTTTTATGTGTTATTTATCTGATATTCAGGATTAAAGGCTATGCGGCAATGGATGTAGAAACGTTGTCAGATGAAAAGATTGCTGCTATTAAAGAATCTATAAATCGTATTGTGTGGCTATCCGGCCTTTTAATCGGCGGCCTGATGGGCGCTGTGGTTCAAAGATCAACATTCTGTATTGCTGCAGCCTGCCACAATATTATAACAACAAATGATTTAACACAGACAAGGGCGTATGCAATGGCCCTCTTGGTTGCAATCGTCGGCACACAGATCCTTTATAGCTTCGGCGATGTAGATATCAGCCGAAGCTCCTTCATATCCAGCCCATTTACATGGCTCGCCTATATAGTGGGGGGGTTTATATTTGGCGTTGGAATTGTATTTGGCGGCGGATGCGCAAGCAGGATCCTTGTAAGGGCGGCAGAGGGGAACTTAGGAGGCCTTGTGACTGTTATGGCGTTCATCCTTTCTTCAGGCGCGACATTATGGGGGATTACAGCAAGGTTCAGGATAGATTACATTGAAACACTGAGGCTTAACACCCAGAACCAATATCTGCCGAATTTTTTAAGTTTTGTTCCATTATGGGCAGTAATAATTGCAGTTGGAATTATTCTTATTATCTTTATGCTTACTGCGCCAAAGGGTTCGCCATGGAGAGGCTGGAGATGGCCCCTTGCCGGCGCTGCCATAGGCCTTACGGTAGTATTAGCCTGGTGGATAAATGGCTCTGCATATAAAGCCATGATGCATATTGACCAATTTGCATTTTCAGGGCCGGATGACCCTATGCTCCTTCAGAGATGGAGGCCAAAGAGCCTCACCTTTGCCCGTCCTGATGCAGAGGCATTTAGATATATAATCCTTTACACAGGGGAAACCGGCATCAATTTTGCGATTGCAACAGTCTTTGGCGTTTTAGGCGGCGCCTATATCGCTGCTATGTTCAGTAGGACATTCAACTGGGTTGCGCCTCCGCTACAGCAATTCAAATATAATCTCTTTGGCGGGCTTTTAATGGGATTCGGCGCTGTAGTAGCAATGGGATGCAATATTGGACACGGCTTAAGCGGCATCTCAACGCTTGCGCTCGGAAGCATCCTTACAATGACATTTATTTTTATCGGAGCAATAACAGGGGCTAAGTATATAAACTGGCGACTGATGAAGGAGTTATAATTCTTGTTTGCCAAGAGAATAATTTTATTAATTCTGTTGTCTTTGACTATGCTATTTCCTCTGCAGGCATCTGCAGCTAAGGGAGGCAAAGAGCCTGTTGTCATATACACATTTAATGCTGACTATGAAGAGGTATGGGAAGGTTTGCAGGCGGCTTTACATGCGAGGGGGCTGACTGTGTCCAGCGTCTCCCATGTAGGCGATATGCTGGAGAGGACAGGCAAGGAGCTGGGCAGGACAAAAAAGATATACGGTAAGGCGCGTGTGCTGGAGTTCTGCAGCGCTGTTCTTTCAAGGGATATGCTGGAGAAGGACCCGCATTTTCTTTCATTCTGTCCGTATCAGATAATGGTCTATACCCTGCCTGCGGATGAAAAAAAGGTGCATCTGTCTTACAGGCGCCTTATATGGAAAGATGATAGCGGCAAAGATATCCTTGCCTCTGTAGAGAAACTGCTTGAGGATCTCATTAATGAAGTAATAGATATGTATGGAAAATAGAGGTGTGGGGATGAAAAAACTCGGCATTATCCTTTTAACAATATTTATATTGACGCAAGGCACAGCATGGGCTGCTGAATTTTTTGATGCAACCCTCGGCGATTTTACAGACGAGCTAAAGACCGCAAAGGAGCAGGGGAAAAAAGGCGTCATGCTTTTCTTTGAAGAGGATACGTGACCCTTCTGCAACTGGATGAAGGAAAAGGTTTTTCCTGATGCTGAAGTCAATAGTTTTTTTAAGAAGCACTTCCTTATGTTCGTTGTTAATATAAGGGGCGATGTGGAGCTTACTGATTTTAAAGGCGCTGTAATGCCTGAGAAGAAGTATGCAAGGGAGAAGCATGTGCGGGCCACGCCCACATTTATATTTTTTGACCTTGATGGCAACGAAGTGACGCGGTATTTAGGCGCTGCCCAGAACATTACAGAGTTCATGTGGCTCGGAGAATATGTGGTCAACGGAGTATACAAGGAGATGCCTTTTTTAAAATATAAACAGCAGAAGCAAAAAGAAAAGCCAAAATGAAGAAGCGCTTTAGCAGGAAGCCGTGTCTTTATGCGGCATTCATTCTTTATGTATTCACCTTATCCCCTCATCTCCATGCTGAGGAAAAACCTGCTCCGCCATTGCCAGAACCGCTCACACTTGAATATGCGCTCCAGCTTGCAGAAGAGCCCCATCCTGACATATTGCTTTCAATATCAGAGATAGAAGATGCAGAAGCAAAATATCTCAGCGTGGAATCTGAGACAGGCATAAATGCCTCTATTACCGGCCGCGCCACATGGGTGGAGCCTGCCAGGGCCGCGCCTGATCAATCCCATAATGATTCAATGGCAGGTCTTTCTTTTAAAAAGAAGATATACGACTTTGGCAGAACGAGCCTTAGACTCTCAGCAGCAGAGCTGGATATAAAGGCAAACAGACTGCTTTACGGCGACATGCTGAACCGTAGGCAGATAGAGATTATGGAGAGGTTCTTTGATGTGCTGATTGCAGACCTTGAATATATACGCGACAGAGAGGATGTTGCAGTGGCATTTTTCAAGTTCAAGAGGGCAGAGGGAGACAAGGAATTGGGCAAGGCATCAACCTTGAATGTGCTTGAGGCAGAGTCAAAATACAGGGAGACCCGCAGAAAAAGGGCTGCGAGCGAGGCGCGTCAGAATATTACCCGCCAGCTTCTTGCAGAGACGCTGAATCGTCCCGGCAAATTGCCTGCGGCGCTTACAGAGCCTTCGCTTTTGCAGATTGACCGTAAATTGCCTGAGATGGAAGGGCTCATCAAGATCGCTGTTTCCAAAGACCCTGTGGTTCTGTCCTTAAAGGAAAAGGTTGAGGCTGCAAATAAACGGATTAAGGCTGCCCGGTTTGAGTGGGGCCCTGTTTTGTCTGCTGAATTGGAGGCATCTGCTTATGAGAGGGAGTTTGGCTCAAGGGACAGGCTGCGCGCAGGGCTTGTGCTTGAGCTGCCATTTTTAACCGGAGGCAGAAGGGCGGCTAAGATCGCCGCTCATACAGCAGAATTGCACAGGTTTGAGGCGAGCCTTCGGCGCAGGGAGATGGATGTGCGCAAGGCTGTTTTTGAAACATGGCAGCAGATAAATGTCCTGCACTATCAGCTTGAAGAGGTCAATACACTGACTAAATACAGAGACATGTCCCTTGATCAGGCAAGAACCATCTATGAACAGGGTTTAAGGGCGTATCTCGGCAGCGCGCTTGTTGATTATTCTGTGGCAAGGCTTCGCCTTGCAGAAACAAGATACGCCCTTGCGCTTGCATGGGCAAGGCTTGACGCCCTTACAGGGGAAAAGGTCTTTCTATCCCCCTCACCTTAGTCCTCTCCCCCGAGGGGAGAGGAAACAAAGGAATAACCCTCTCCCCGATGGAAGAGTGGAAAAAGTAACAACCCTCTACCCTTTGGGGAGAGGGAAGGGTGAGGGGAATTACGAAACCGTTACGGAGGAAAGAATGAATAAGACAGCAGATTCATTAATACTCTCTTTAATCTTGATAGTTATACTGCCTGCTGCGTTATGGGCAAAGGACATGGATGCTGCTCTGCTATGGTCACGCAAGGTTGAGCTCAGCACCCCTGTGTCAGGCATTGTGTCAGAGGCGTTGGCGAACATAGGCGATTATGTGCGCAAGGGCCAGCCTCTGCTGAGACTGGATGAACGGCCTTTTAAGGCTGAGATGAAAAAGGCAAAGGCAGAGATCAAAAGGCTTGAGGTAAAGCTCCATGAATCAGAGCAGGAATTTAAAAGGGCAAAGGAGATGCATGAGCGGGAGCTTTTGGCTGACCATGAACTGGAGCTGGCTAAGAGCGGATTTTTAACGAGCGAGTCAGAATATAACGCTGCTCAGGCTGCCCTGACAAAGGCAGAGCTTGATTTGGAATACAGTGTTGTCAAGGCGCCGTTTAATGGAATAATACTGAACCGCACTGTTGAGGTCGGCCAGACTATTATATCCACCATGCAGCCTATTCCTGTGTTTACTATTGCAGAGGCAGGCTACATGATAGCAAGGATCAAAATTCCTGATAAAGAATTATCAGCCCTATCACTCGGACAGAAGGCTGGTGTGAAGGTCTCTGGCAAAGAATATAAAGGTATAATCAGTCGTATTGGAATGGAGCCGATAGCTGCAAAAGAGGAAACCTCCTTATATGAGGTGGATATCAGATTCAGCATTGACCCATCAACTATATTACGGTCCGGCCAGAAAGCTGTTGTAACTCTGCCGTAAAGGGATATTGTTTGAATGAATAAGGTTTGTGCAGTTGCCTTAATACTGTTTTTATATGGCGCAGCCCCTGTTCTTGCCTTTGAACATAAAGAGACGCCTGTAAGTTTTCTTGAATACAGTAAGGAATCATTAAACCTCGCAAAAAAAGAGAATAAGCCTGTATTTATCCTGTTCTCTGCCCAGTGGTGCAACTGGTGCAAGGTCTTTGCAGAGAAGGCCCTTTCAGAAGAAAGCGTCTATACATATTTAAACAAGCATTACATAAACATATTTGTAGATGCGGATGTCCGCAGCGACCTTTATTCAGGCTTTCACGGAAGGGGCTGGCCTTTTATTGTATTCTTAAAGCCTGACGGTTCTGTTTATTACAAGTACACCGGAACCTTATATGCAGACGCCTTTCTGAATATTATTAAAGATGTCCGAAACGGGATTATGGCAGGAAAGGCTATGGAGACCGGCAAAGAAGAGCCTTTTCAATACACGCCGCCAAAGAAGATTGACAATGCCAAACTAAAGTTGTTAAAGGATACTTACATTCGCATTGCATTGGAGAATTTTGACAAAGAGGAGTATGGATTGGGCAAGGGTGACAAATATATCCTGCCTGAGACCTTTCTCTATCTGATAAGATTGAAGGATAAAGAGAAGAGGGAAGCAGCCTTTCGCTATGTTTATGGCACCCTTGAAAAGGCTGTGCAGCGTACTTACGATCCAGTGGAAGGGGGCTTTTTCCGTTATGCTGAAAATAGGAGCTGGCAGACGCCTCATTATGAGAAGATGGCAGATGTGAACGCAGGGACAGTCTTGCTCCTTCATAATCTTAATACAATAAAACCATCCCCTGATTTCAGAAAGGCCGCAGAAAAGACCGCCTCCTATATGATGTCCAAATTGTTTGATGCTAAGACCGGCGCTTTCCTGAGTTTTCAGGCTGCTGATGAGTCATATTATCTTTTAGATACTGATAATCGCAAAAAGGCGAAGGAGCCGCTGATCAGCGAAAAGATATACACTGACCATCTATCCGTGTCGCTGTATTATATGCTTGAATCTCTCAAATATTTTAAAGACCCGGATTATGAAAAAAAGATCAGGCAATCCCTGAAATTCGTTTCAAAGATGGCGGCTAAAGGGGCTGTTTACCGCTATTACTCTACAGCAAAAAAGAGATGGCTGAATAAAGGGAGCCTGTCTGACCACGCATATCTGTCATACGCATTTATAAGGGCCTTTTCCATTTTGAATGATCCGGAATACCTGCTTCTGTCAAAAAAGGTCTTAAGAGAAGCGCAAAAGAGATTTTACGATAAGAGGCAGGGCATCTTCATTGATAAGCCTGAGGGGAAGGATATGGAATTAGAATATCAAATAGAGTTAAATGGTGTTATTAGCCTTACCCTTTTATCCATGCCGAAGAATGAGATGGACAAAGGCCAATCAGCGCTCATTAAAGATATAATCACCTATTTCTCCGGCATAAATGACCTTTTGGAGGAAAGGACATGGAATGTGAATAGCTGGAGGTTTATGGAGAGGTATGTCCCATATCTAAAGGCAGCGGAGATGTATATTCCTCTGAACTGATGGCAACCCTTTATTATTTTTGGTTTGCATTTCAAGGCTTTCTTTGTTAAAATTATCTTAAACTTGAATAAAGGGAATCTTCACCCCACCTAAAGAAGGGAGATAGTTATGAATATTATTAAAGACAGTCTCTCAAGAAGGGCATTTCTAAAGACCGCTGCATTAATCGGACTTATCAGCTCAATCATACCTGATATGCTTATACCAAAGAGAGTGTTGGCTGATGCAGAGTCAGGAAAAAAGGCGGCTGATCCTAAAAAGCTTACCCCTGAAGAGGCAATGCATATCCCAAAGGTGGATCTTCCAATAATAGCTGAAGACGGAAGTTTAGTTCCGATTATAGTTTCTGTAAACCACCCTATGGAGCCTGACCATTATATAAAGAGCATATACATTTTAGATGATTTAAGCGCTATACCGAGCAAAGGTCTGTACAGATTTACACCGGCGAATGGGGAGGCATATATCTCTACAAGGATAAAGCTTGCTGAGACCACGACAGTCCGCGCAATAGCAGAGTGCAATAAGCATGGAAAATGTGAAGGAAGCTCTGATATTAAGGTTACTGTTGGAGGATGCTAACCTTACATTCTTTTCAGGAGGTGAGAGATTAAATGGCAATGGTGGAAACGCAAAAACCAAAGATGAGGATACCTTCAGACATCAAGAAGGGCAGCATTGTTGAGGTGAAGGTAAAGATTGAACATCCAATGGAGTCAGGCCTTCGCAAGGACAGGGAGACAAAGAAGACGATTCCAAAGCATACACTTGAGAAGATGTATATTTATTACGGCGGCGAGCAGATCAGCGACTTTGACATATCACCTGGGCTTAGTGAAAATCCATTAATAGGCTTTAAGGTAAAGGCAGTAAAGTCAGCGCCCCTGAAAGTAGTTTTGACCTGCTCAGAAGGCAATAAATTTGAAGAAACAGTAGATATAAAGGTTAGCTAATTTTTTTTCTTTTCAGGGGCGTAATAGGCGTAATATGTTACGCCCCCGCAGTATTTTTTTTATAATATTATCTTTTTGCCACGCCGCTGCCTTCAAATTCCTTTGAAAGCTGCATGCCTTTGCGCACAAATACATATTCATCGTCTGTTGTCGGAAGGAAACCGGTTGCCTCTTTGAGATTTTTCATGGCCTCAGGGTCTTTTAAGCTTAATAGGGCCTCCTTAAGAGCATCAAATACATTTTGCTCCATACCGCCTTTGGCAATCCATGGCTTGGTTATATTGTCAAAAGAATGAACCACGCGCAGTTGTCCGTCTTTATTAAGCTTCTTAAATGTGCTCTCCTTTAATGCGCCTGCATCATAAACCTCTGTTTCTACTGCCTTGAACACCATATCATGCCTGTCAAGGTAATCAAATGACTTCAAATCGCTTGCCCTGACCCCTGCCTTAGCTAATTCAGCCTGTGAAAGATAACGGCCTATGGTTGATGTATTATCTCCAAAGGCAAACCTGCGGCCTTTAAGGTCAGCAAGGCTTTTAATAGGGCTTTGAGCAGGGACAACAATAACGCCTTTTGACAGCTTTTTCCCGTCCTTATGCTCCATTACAATAAGTTTGATCTTTGAATTGCGCTCCTTTGCAATAATATAAGAAGCCGGGCCGAATCTGGCAAAATCTACCTCGCCCTTCACAATGGCATCGTTGCCTTCTTCATAGGTACTGTAAATCTTCAATTTAATATCCACTGCACGGCCAAGCCTCTTTTTCATCTGGCTCTGCATGTATTCCAAAATAGGCGCAAACTGCTGCTGCACTACAGCAGCCTTTTCTGATTCATATGTGCCAAATGTCAATGAAAGGGTGGATGAGTCGCTCCTTACGGATTCGCTGAAAAAAATGACCAGCATTACTGATAAAACGATACTGCCAAATATGCGAAGAACTCCAATTTTCTCCTTTGCAAATATTTTCATAGCAACCTCCTATTTCTTTATATACATTATATACATTTGGTTATAATGCTTCCACTACTAAATACCTTTTAAATTTATCATGGTTTTTCCATTTGTCAAGGTATAAGCAGAAAAAACAGATACTCCTTAAATGCCTAATATATTAAAATAATAAACAAAACAATACTTAGCATTCATAATATAAATATGCCTAAGCTTGATTTTGGCGCAGATAGAATAATATATACTTATATAAATATTACAAACACTTATACACAGCCTTTTCACTTGACAAGGATATGGAAAAGGAATATAAATGGATTTTAAAAATAGAACCGCAGAAGCGCAAAAGGCGCAAAATCGCAAATCAAATATACCAGCATAAAAAACTTCACTTTAAGGGGGGTGATGTAAAAAGCGCTAACCTAAAGAACCGCAAAAGCGCAAAAGGCGCTGAAACGCAAAATAATTAGAATCGCATAGAAAGGGGGGATGTTTCAGAACAATACTTTTGTTTTATGATTTTTTTAGGGATGTTTTGGGGAAATAAATTTATTAATTGTCTATCTTACTTAACTTTATTTATATAGGGAGGTAAAGTATGGCTAAGAAAAAAGTAAGCGGTTGGTCAGATTTATATACAAAAGAGGACTGGATAGCAGTCTGGCTGGGATTCCTTATTATGGCCCTGATCCTCTTATTAACCACTCAATTT
>CAKKRA010000405.1:0-85 GCA_919902475.1 Nitrospiria bacterium | reverse complement strand
ACTATAAGCCCTTCATTTAAGTGGGCTACAGATGGGCAGATTGCCTCAAGAATAGACGGCTGGAATAAAGCTGCTGATTCAATGA
>CAKKRA010000404.1 GCA_919902475.1 Nitrospiria bacterium | reverse complement strand
AATCATTAATAACTGGTGCATGTTTTTGATCGATAAAACCATAACCCATCCACTTACGGATTACTGATCCATTCTTGGATTCAACTTGAGCATTATCATTTGTCTGTCTGCTTCTGGATTTTGTCAACTTTATTAAAAGTTTGTTTAACATACTCACAACAACGCGGTTAATATATTCACTCCCGTTGTCCGCATGAAACTCAAAAACTCTAAAGGGAAACTTTTTTATCAATTTTAAAAGTAATGGAACAAGATAGCTTTCTGTAATTTTTTCTACAGATCCCGCCATTTCCCATTGGGTGACCTCATCTAATATATTTATATGATAAACTCCTTTCAGTTTGTTCCTGTCTCCTTGATGGACTGTATCAACTCGAAGGAATCCAGGGACTCCATTGGGAGTTGGTTTCCGGCGCTCTCCAATATTAACAACCCTTGGTTTTGTTTTTTCATATTTTTTAGTTAGCCTTTGGTAATGAACGGATTTTCTTAAATTGTAAATATGACCTACTGAAATATTAGCAATATTTTTGTACGTCAAATCTTTATACTCTGTAAACATTCTTCCTAATATTTTCTTAATCATTACTCCGTTTGGGAAATCATGTAATTCATCGGTTGTTGCCAAAAGCCAAATATCTTGATCGGAATATACTTTTGGAAATACACGATGATTAGATCTCTCAATCGCGACTCTTCCAGTTTTTCTTTGTTTTCCGATTAGTCGTGTCACTTGAGCTCTTGATAATCCGGTTATTTTTTCAAGGTACTTTTTGACAACACTTTTATTATTTTTTCCTAAAACATGATAATCAAACTTAATAATTGTATCTTCAACCCATTCGTAAATCTCATTTCTTTTCAAACCTTTAAATACTAATAGTGTTGAGGATTTGAGAAATTTCCTCAACTCGTCTATAGTTTTTAACGGGGAGTCATTCATGGTAATGGTCATATATCACCAGTATGGCTCCCTTTTGTTACAGGCTCAAGTTGTATTTGAAA
>CAKKRA010000403.1 GCA_919902475.1 Nitrospiria bacterium | reverse complement strand
GATTCTGGCGCATTAATAATAAAGGGCGCCCTTTATAAGGTTGAGGAGCGTGATCAAGGGAAAAAGATAGGCATGGGCTTTATACCAAAGGCAGGCCGTGTGCTCAGAAGGACGCAGGGGAATCCAACAGTCGGGGTAGAGGTTATAATAATTGATTCTGCGACAAAGGATGAGATTGCAAGAATCAGGCACGAGGCTCAGGACAAGTCCGTAAACTCTGCTGCGCAGGAGGTTGCAGATGATATCGCGAATTTTATAAAGAAGCATTAAAATAGACAGGTGCTCAGGTGCTTTAGAGCATGGAGGAAGGTATGTTTAGACAAACCACTTTAAAACTAAAGGCAAGGTTTTTTATTTTTGTGCTGTTTTCAGCGCTGATCATGTCGGCTGTTCCGGCATATGCAGTGGACATGCAGGAGGGAAAGTGGGAGACAACTGTGGAGATGAAGATGGAGGGACCATTCCCAATGCCGCCGATGAGCTTTAATGATACTAAATGCCTGACTAAAAAGGATATGGTGCCAAGAACTGCGCAAAAGGATCAGAAGTGTGAGACTATTGAGCAGAAGGTCAGCGGCAACAAGGTAACATGGAAGATTCGCTGTTCGGATAAGGATGGTGTAACAGAGGGTAAGGGCGAGATTGTCTATAAGGGTAACAGCTACACAGGTAATATGCAGATGAGTATGACCCCGAGGGACAGGGGCAATCAGCCAATGAATATCAACTATAAGCTTACAGGCCGCCGCATAGGAGGATGTAAGTGAGCTGATTATATCTCTTGCATATATATATAAACCATAGTAAAATTTCATCCACAAGTCTTGTTAAAATTAATATTTTGCAGCAATATAATTAGTCAAACCTTTATGAAAGGAGGAATTGGATGCGCAGATTTGTAAAGATCTTTTTTGTGTTGTTGTTTTTGCCAGCAGTAATTGTTTCATCAGGCATTGCAGGCGAGGAAAAGGCATCAGAAAAAAAGCTCCTGTCTGAAGAGATAGAGGCTTTCACATCACTCTACAGCAAGGGTTTTGGGGATAGGGATTTGAAGCTGCTCATAGGCCCGGCGCCAAAGGATTATGTGAATGCAGAGGGCGACTCATGGGAATTTAAACTAATTTCTGAAAAAGACGGTGTCTTTACCTATGCAATGGACACTGGAAAAAAGGTGAAGGAGGACCGCGAACTCCTTAAAAAGCACTTTCAGGATTATATTGCAGAGTTTGCAGAGGTTCATAAAGGCAAGGTAAGGATGAAGGATATAAAGATAACAAAGACCCGTGCAGAGGCAAGGCTTAAGGTTTATATTATTGCAGTAGACCACAAAGGTAGAAGAATAGAAGACCATGGAGAGATAGAGGCTGTTTATGAAAAGAGGGACGGAAGCTGGAAGCTGATAAAGCATAAATGGGCATACATGGACAGGGTTATCGGCACAAAATACCACTTTGTAGAGGCAGAGGCAATGGCAAAGGTGGATTATAAGCACAATGATTCCCCGAATGTAAATCAATCAGCCTTAAGCCCTGGCATACACAGCGGCTCTGGCGTTGCTGTCGGGGATTTTAATAAGGATGGCATAGACGATATCTTCATGGCAGATGGATTGAGCAATCTCTTATTAAAAGGGAATTCAGACGGTACATTCATCAATGTTTCAAAAGAGGCAGGGATTGATACGAGCCGCAGCGGCAAGGGCGCTACATTTGCTGATTATGATAATGACGGCAATCCGGATATTTTCATTGTAGGTTTTGAAGTTCCAAATATCCTTTATCGTAATAATGGCAATGGCACATTTACAGATGTAACTGCAAATTCAGGCGTCGGCCATAAAGGCTTTGGCACATCAGCATGCTGGGCAGATATTGATAAGGACGGCTATTTAGACCTTTATATTGTAAATAACGGAGATATTGCAAAGGTCTTTCCAACCTATCCGTGGAAATCCAAAAATGCAGAGGCAAACATCCTTTTTCGCAACAATGGCAACGGCACTTTTACAGATATAACCAAAAAGTCAGGGGTAGGCGACAAGGGTTGGGGACTTGCGTGCGGATTTGCTGATTATAATAATGACAACTATCCTGATTTAGCAGTTACAAATGATTTTGGCGAAAAGGTGTTATACAAAAACAACGGCAACGGCACATTTGCAGATGCAACAAAGAAAGCTGGCATTGATGATATTGGCAATGGCATGGGTGTTGGCTGGGGCGATTATAATAATGACGGCCTTCCTGACCTATATTTTTCAAATATGTACGCAAATGCGCGCTGGCTCTTTGATGACCCTGATTATGAATTGCCATTCATAGGCAGATTCTTCCGCAAGTCTATAATGGCGAGGATGAAGAATATAACAAGGGGCAATTCTCTATTCCTGAATAACGGAGACGGCACATTTAAGAATGTTGCATCCGAGGCAAAGGCATGGGACGGCGAGTGGTCATGGGGAGGGATATTTGTTGACTATGATGCAGATGGTCATCAGGACATATATGTTGCCAACGGCTTTATATCAGGCAAACGAAAGGACGACCTCTGAGTACCCTACTTTAAAAGTTTCGGTCGAGACTTTAATGCCTATCAGAAGAGGACAAAGGATTTTGATATAGGAGATGCGTCATTAAACGGCTATGAGCATAAAAAACTTTTCAGGAACAATGGCAACGGCACATTCACAGACATTGCCAATGCAGTTGGCGCAGACAGGCTTGAGGACGGCAGGGGCGTTGCATTGATTGACTTTGATGGCGACGGATACCCTGATATATTGCTAAGAAATTATCGCATGAAGGCAGCCCTTTATTGCAATGCAAATGTTTCTGGCAATAATTATCTGAATGTAAGGCTTACAGGAACAAAAAGCAACCGCGATGCAATAGGCGCAAAGATAAAGATTACATCAGCAGGCAAGACGCAGATGAGAGAGGTATACGCTGGTTCTGGCTTCCTATCCATGTCAACACTCACACAGTTTTTTGGACTCGGCAAGGCAGACAAAATAGATGCCTTAGAGGTTATATGGCCATCAGGCGCAAAGCAGGTGTTTAAAGATATTTCTGCAAACAGGATGGTAAAAATCACAGAAGGAAAGAGTGAGCCTGTTATAGAGGAGCTAAAGCCGCGGATACCGAAAGAGATGGTGGCTGCTGCATTACATGAAAGGGAGGCAAAGAAGGCAGCGCATTAGTTTGATAAATTTTAACCCCTCACCCTCGCCCTCTCCCCATAGGGGAGAGGGAATTGTGTGGTGCCTCTCCCGCAAGGGGAGAGGGGATTTTTCTATGTTTCTTCTTGTTTCCCCTCCCTTGACGGGAGGGGATTAAGGGGAGGGTGGGAGCGGAAAGGATT
>CAKKRA010000402.1 GCA_919902475.1 Nitrospiria bacterium | reverse complement strand
CTGGTCTACGGCAGCATGATCACCGGCATGTTCATCATGACCGCGCATCTGCCGAACCTGATCCTGGTCGAGCTGTTCGGCAAGGGTGGCTTCAACATCGGCTACCTCGACTGGATGCTGTTGCAGTTCCCCTACCTCGGCATGTTCGTGCTGACCCAATGGTGGGTACGCTACCACTTCAAAACCCAGGGTGTGGACATCGCCGGTGGCCATGCCTCGATCCGCAAGATGCACAAGGATCTGGGACCGACGGCGAGCGGCGAGTGGTTGCTACTGCTGATCTTCTGCGGCGTGGCGCTGTTCTTCATGCTCGGCAAAAACAGCCCGATCATGAAGGTGCACAACGTCCAGCTCGGCATCGTCGCGCTGGTTGGGTTCCTGGTGCTGTTCATTCCGGGCCTGTTTCCATTCAAATGGAAACAGATCCAGGACCGCACCATGTGGGGCACGTTCCTGCTGCTCGGCGGTGCGCTCACCATGACTTCCGCCATGACCAAATCCGGGCTTGCCGGCTGGATGGCCGACGGCATTCACGGCATGGTCGTCGGCCAAACCTGGTGGCTGGTTCTGCTCATCATGATGGTCGGCACGCACGTCATTCGCATCGGCATGCTGACGAACGTCGCGGCGGTGGCGATGCTGGCCCCGATCCTGTTCGAACTCGGCAAGCAACTCAACCTGCACCCGGTGGCGTTCACCATGCTGGTGGCCGACACCGACACCTTCGCGTATATCCTGCCGACGCAGATCACGGCGGCGGTGATCGCCTACGGTACCGACACCTTCAGCACCGCGGATTACGCCAAGGCCGGATGGGTGTGCATCCTGCTGGCGATCGCCTACGGCATCCTGATCATGGCCCCGTGGTACGCGATCCTCGGTATGCCGGTGTGGGACGCCAGTGTGCCCTGGCCGTTCGCCAAGTAATTCTTGCTATCTCACGCCCGTCCCCTTCCGGGGGACGGGCGTTCTTTTCCCGCTGAATATTTCCGAGATTGGATCATGAAAAAAATTCCCGAAGAGGAAATCCGTCAGAAGCTCGGCGATTACCATGCGCCGAAGGGCCTTTACTCCCTTACCAAGGACATGCCGTTCCTGGGCAAGGTCAGCTGTAATGTCGAAAGCATCACCGCCGGCTCCTGGCAGGAAATCGTGATTGATTACGAACTCGGCGCCTCCGGCATGGCCGACGGTTCGTGGTTCAAGGCCACCTTCCGCTTTTACTCCGATTGGGCGCTGTTCCAGACCACCGAGCCTTCGACAGCCAATTATGTCTCGGCCGAATACCACGCCGCCCCGACCATTCCCGGGCAATCACCGGCCACCGTGCAGAAACTCGCGGTACGTTTCGACCAGAAGGGCCACGAACGCCCGTTCCAGAAGGCGATCATCGTCGACACCTTCGATGGCTACCTCAAGGCCGGCGACCACATCATTATCCGCCTCGGTGACCGCCGTTTCGGCGGCGCCGGTACACGCGCGCAGACCTTCGTCGAGCAGAATTTCAAGATCCGTTGCTACGTCGATCCGCTCGGCACCTCGCGCTTCGCGGCAGTCAACCCGGACCTCGTGATCCAGATCGTGCCGGGCGTGCCGGCGCAGCTGCAGTGGGTCGGTTCACGCATTGTGCGTGCCGGCGAGAAGCTGCCGCTGCGCCTGCGCGCCGAGGACGAATGGGGTAACGCCTGCTGGGATC
>CAKKRA010000401.1 GCA_919902475.1 Nitrospiria bacterium | reverse complement strand
GGATTCCCGCTTAAAAACTCTGCGGGAATGACATTATTTGGTATCCAATGCCTTTGACCAGCCTTTCATACAGCTCTTCTTGTTTTTTTACCATCAGATCAATATCGAACTCATCTAAAATTGATTTAAAATCTGAAATTTGAAATTTAAAACCATTGGGTTTTTGTAATATATGCACAATCTTTTCCGCAATCCCTTCAACATCACCGGGTTTGACAAGGAAACCATTTACACCATTTTTAACAACCTCGGATGAGCCGTCAACTGCTGTTGCTACAACAGGTATACCTGCTGCAAATGCCTGTACTATCACCCTCGGAAGCCCTTCCCATAAGGATGTAAGAACAAAAACATCAAGGCATTTCATGATCTCAGGTATATCCCTTCTAAATCCGAGGAGCCTTATTTTATCATTTAATCCAAGGCTGTTAATCAGATCTTCCATTGCTGGTTTCAACTCGCCATCGCCTGCAACTATAAATTTAACATCAGGCATTTTTTGATGAACATGGTGCGCTGCCTTTATAAAATCAAGCGGAGCCTTCTGTGGCTTAAAACATGCGATCATTCCTACAAGCGGCTTATCTGGCTCAACGCCCAATTCCTTTTTCTTTTTCGCCTTATTAATCTTTACATCCATGAATTCACTTATGTCTATACCGCTTCTTATTAATTCAACATCATTGCTCCTAAAAATCCCAGCATTAATACCCTTCTCAATATTATTTTTTGAGACAGCAATAAACCTTGTTGTAATCTTTGCCGTAAGCCTTTCCAAATAAATAAAGAGCCCTCTTTTTAAAATGGATTGATAATCATTAAACCCGTATCCATGATAGGTATTGATTACAACTGGTATGCCTGCAAAGAATGCAGCCCACCTTCCTATTATACCTGCTTTTGAGCTGTGTGTGTGGACTATTATAGGCGATTGAGAAGAGCTTTTAATGCTTAGTAAAAGCCTTCTGATATCAAGAAGCGCTTGAATGTCCTTTACAGGATTTATCTCCCTTACAAGTGAAGGCAGGAAATGAGTCTCTATACCAAGTCT
>CAKKRA010000400.1 GCA_919902475.1 Nitrospiria bacterium | reverse complement strand
ACCAAAAAAGGTATTATAATCATGGCAGCAACAAACAGGCCAGAGATACTTGACCCTGCATTACTAAGGCCCGGAAGGTTTGACAGGCACATACTCGTTGACAGGCCAGATATAAAAGGGAGGGAAGATATATTAAAGATTCACACAAAGAATGTAAAGGTCTCTAAGGATGTGGACTTAAAGCTCATTGCAGCAAGGACGCCTGGCTTTGCAGGCGCGGATTTGGCAAATGTTGTAAATGAGGCAGCAATACTTGCAGCAAGGAAAAATAAAAATTCAGTTGAGCTTTCTGATTTTGAAGAGGCAATCAACCGGCTTATTGCAGGTCTTGAAAAGAAAAAGAAGGTCATAAGCAAGAAGGAACAGGAGATTATTGCATATCATGAATCAGGCCATGCAATCGTTGCAGAGAGTGTGCCTCATGCAGACAAGGTGCACAGGGTCTCTATAATACCCCGCGGCATAGCAGCGCTTGGCTATACATTGCAGCTTCCAACAGAGGACAGGTATCTGCTAACCAAAGCAGAGCTATTAGACAGGCTTGCAGTATTACTTGGCGGGAGGGTTGCAGAAGAGGTCATATTTAATGAAATCTCAACTGGCGCACAGAACGACCTTGAGCGGGCAACAGGCATTGCAAGGAGCATGGTTGTTGAATACGGAATGAGCGAGAAACTTGGGCCTGTGACATTTGGAACTGGAAAAAAACCCTTGTTTCTTGATATAGGATATACGCCAACATCCGAATTCAGCGAAGAGACATCAAGGCTGATTGATGAAGAGGTAAAGAAAACAATAAATGAAACGCATAGCAGGGTAAGAAAGATTTTAGAAGATAAAAAGGATAAGCTCATAACCCTTGGAAAACTACTTATTGAGAAAGAGGTGATTGAGGGAGACGAGTTGAGAAAAATCCTGGCATCATAATACACATTCAATCCTCAACAGCCTCTTTTTAATCCCTATCCCCCCTGTATACCCGCCTAAACCGTCGTTACCTGCAATAACCCTGTGACAGGGGATGATAATTGGAATGGGGTTTTTGCCGCAGGCATTGCCAACTGCCCTTGCGCCATTTGGCAAGCCAATCTCCTTTGCAATCTCGCCGTAGCTTTTTGTTCTACCATAGGGGATTCTCAAAAGCGCCTTCCAAACCTTTTTTTCAAAAGAGGTGCCTTTTAAATCAAATGGGATATCAATCTTAAGCCTTTCACCATTCAGATACCTTTCTAAAAGTTTCACAATGTCCTTAAAGGCTGCGGCATTCTTTACAGGCTTTATGTTGTATGTCATTTGCAAAGACTCTATGAACCTCTTTTCACTTTCCCTGATGCCTATTTCACACAAGCCCTTTTCTGTTAATGCAAGATGGATTTTGCCTATTGGAGAATTAAAGGAGGTGTAAAGAAGTCTGACTAACATCTTGTCTATATTTTATTAAAATAAAATAAATATGCAAGCAAAAGTTTTTAGAAATCACTCGCACTCCTTTTTCTTAACATTCTTATACACCTTTGCCCTCCCATTCCATGAAGCAGAGATTTTATGATATTCATCCTTATCATTTTTTAAACATACCGAGCCTATCCTGTTCTTCAATGGAAGCCCGCTTCCATCATATCCAAAGGCAGTTGTTCCAAAGCTAAAAGAGACCTTAACTATTGAAACCCCCTTAGTCATCTGTCTATCAGTGATTGTATCTTCATCATCCTCTCTCTGCCAGTTCTCATTATCATCCATAAAGATATTATATGTATTTTCAAGTTTATTAAAAGAAACAACATATGCCTTATTTCTTGCTATTGCTGCAGACCTTGCCAGATTTATTCTTGATACAAGTTCTCCTACTGAATCATTCAGTCTTAGATGAGGGATCGTATTTGCCATTGATGATACAGCAAGGGTTATAATAATCCCTACAATTGCCAAAACGATCAACAACTCAATAATGGTAAAACCTTTTTTATCCAACATGGCAGACCTCCTTGTTATTAGCTTATACTGATAGCTAATATTAGCAAAAGGTATGCCAAAAAATTTTGATGGAAATAAATAGCAAATAGCTTTGGAAAAACAAGGGCTTTGAGCATTGAACTATCTGTATCCCTTGATATAATGGCCAGAAGAATATCTTTTTAGATACACAAGTTGAATTTTTGGATACACTAAAATAAATAGAGTAGTGACATGCCATAGCATGTCACTACTTTCCTGAATTGAATTTCTCAAGAAAATTGGTATAAAATATGCCCCTGTTAAAGCCAGGGTCGTTTAAGACCTTTTTGTGAAATGGTATGGTTGTCTTGATGCCTTCAATTATATATTCCTCAAGGGCGCGCTTCATTCTTACAATCGCATCTTCCCTGCTGCCTGCATGTACAATGAGCTTTGCAATCATTGAATCATAATATGGAGGCACTGTATAGTTTGCATAGACTGCTGAATCTACCCTCACGCCAAGCCCCCCTGGCGGATGGTATGCAGTTATAAGCCCGGGAGAGGGTGAAAATTTTTCAGGGCACTCTGCATTTATCCTGCACTCAATGCTGTGCCCGTTTATTGCTATATCATCCTGTTTGAATGATAGAGGGATGCCTGCTGCGATCTTTATTTGCTCTTTTACTATATCTATTCCTGTAACCATCTCTGTTATCGGATGCTCTACCTGAATCCTTGTATTCATCTCCATGAAATAGAATTTACCGCTTTTATCAAGCAGGAATTCAATCGTCCCGGCATTTTTATAATTCACTGCCTTTGCAGCCTTAACAGCAACCTCACCCATCTTCTTTCTCAATTCAGGATTTACTGCTGGTGACGGCGTTTCTTCAATCAATTTCTGATGACGTCTCTGAATAGAGCAGTCTCTTTCGCCAAGATATAATGTATTGCCATGATCATCTGCAAGAATCTGAACCTCAATATGCCTCGGCTCAATAAAGAACTTTTCAATATATACCTCATTGCTTCCAAAGGCTGAGTGCGCCTCTGCCTGAGCCATTAGAAAGGAGTTGACGAGATCATTTTCATTATGCACAACCCTCATTCCCCTTCCGCCGCCGCCTGCAGCAGCCTTTACAATAACAGGATAACCTATATCCTTAGCAGACCTTATGGCATCATCCTCTGTAGGAACTATGCCGACACTTCCAGGCAGCACAGGCACACCTGCCTTAATCATTGTCTCCTTTGCCTTTGCCTTGTCGCCCATTAAAGCAATGCTTTCCGGCGAAGGACCAATAAACTTGATGCCTGTTGAGCCGCACACTTCTGCAAAATTTGCATTCTCAGCAAGAAAACCATAACCAGGGTGTATTGCCTCTGAATCTGTTATCTCTGCAGCGCTGATTATATTAGGGACATTTCTGTAGCTCAAAGAGCCGTCAGGAGGCCCGACACATATATGTTCATCTGCAAAACGGACATGAAGAGAATGTTCATCAGCCTTAGAATAAATGGCAACGGTCTTTATCCCGAGTTCTTTACACGCCCTTATTATGCGAAGGGCAATCTCTCCTCTATTTGCAATCAATATCTTTTTAAACATTATAAATCCTCAACAGGCTCAACCTTGAAGAGCGCCTCTCCATATTCAACAGGACGGCCGTTCTCCACAAGGATAGCGGCAATCTTGCCGTTAAGCTCTGCCTCAATCTCATTCATCAGTTTCATTGCCTCAACAAGACACAGAACCTGCCCTTTTTTAATAATATCACCGACCTCTACATAGGGCTTTGCATCCGGTGCAGGCGCCCTGTAAAATGAGCCGACAATAGGCGATGTAACAGTTACCAGCCCTTTCTCTTCAACAGCAGTTAAAGCAGCCTTTTCCTCTGCTGTACCTGTAATCTCTTTCTCTATTGTCTGCTGTGAGGGTATCTGCGCCTTTTCAACTGAAACCGGCTGACTTAATATTAAATGTCCTTTTTTAAGCTTTACCTTTACACCGCCTTTTTCAATCTCAAGCTCAGATATATCGGTATTTTTCATCAGATCAATCAATTCCTTTAGTTCTTTTATATTCATCATCAACTCCTTTGATCCAAATCTTACTTCTGACTTCTGTATTCCAATGTGGTGTACTTAACACTTCTTTACATTCTTTTTAGTGTCATTCCCGCAAAGCCTGCCCCTGAATGTTTCTGTCAGGGGTTTCTGAGCGGGAATCCACAAATAAGCAAGACTATATTCCTGCCAGAGACATGCAGGAATGACAAAAGGTGTAAAGCTATTTGTGAGACACCATACTAACCTCTACTTTACCCTTTCTATATACTCCCCTGTCCTCGTATCAATCTTTATTTTCTCGCCCTCATTCATAAAAAGCGGCACCTTTATTACAGCGCCTGTCTCAAGGGTTGCTGGTTTTGCCCCGCCTGTTGCAGTATCTCCGCGTACACCAGGGTCGGTCTTTACTATCTTAAGCTCAACAAACATTGGAACCTCAACGCCAAGCGGTTTTTCATTGTAGAAAAGTATTTTAACATTCATATTTTCCTTAATATATTTTCTGCTTTCTCCAAGCTGCTCCTCTGTAAGGGTTATCTGCTCATAATTTTTGTTGTCCATAAAATTATATTGTCCTTCAGATGCATAGAGATACTGCATCTCTTTTTCTTCTAAATTAGGTTCATCAAATTTCTCGCCCGAACGGAATGTCCTGTCAATAACACTGCCTGCCTTTATGCTCTTTAGCTTTGTCCTTACAAAGGCGCCGCCCTTGCCAGGCTTAACATGCTGGAATTCAACAATTGCATAAGGCTCTCCCTCAATCTCAATCTTCAATCCATTTCTAAAATCGCTTGTTGATAACAAGTATGCTCCCTCCTTATATTCTAAAAATTAAAATTCGAATGACAACGATTCAGATTTCTTTTGGAAGTGTGGTTAGTATCCTGCATCCTGTCTTTGTTACTAAGACCATATCCTCTATCCTCACACCGCACCATCCCGGTATATATATGCCAGGCTCTACTGTAAATATCATCCCTTCTTTTAATATATCCTCGCTCTTTGGCGATATTGACGGCAATTCATGAACCATCAAACCAATGCCATGGCCTGTGCCATGCCCAAAATATTTACCAAAGCCTGCTTTGGTTATCACCTTTCTTGCAGCAGCATCAATATCCTTTGCCTTAGCATCTGGTTTTATAAGATTAATTGCCTCTGTCTGTGCATCAAGGACAGTCTGATAAATCTTTCTCTGCCTTCTATTTATACGGCTGCCAATAAAACGTGTCCTTGTAATATCAGCATAATAACCTTTATACTCTGCGCCAAAATCTATTATCACTGAATCATTATCCTTTAAAAGCCTTTTACCTGATACTGCATGAGGCAGGGCAGCCCTGTAACCAGAGGCAACAATTGTCTCAAATGGCAGCTTGTCTGAGCCGCCGCTCTTTATAGCATATTCTAATCTTAAAGCAATCTCTTTTTCTGAAATACCTGTTCTTATATTAGAATTTATCTTTTTATAAGCCTTTTCAGCCCTATTTATTGCAATTTCTATATTCTTTATCTCAACAGGGCTTTTTATAGCCCTTAACCCTTCAACTAGATTAAGAGTGGGGATAATTTTAATCTTTTTTAATTTTTTTGTCAACTTTTGGTATTGTTCAAGCGTAATATTTCTCTTTTCAATGCCAAGGTGGGAAACCTTTTCTTTTCTCGTCAACCTCTCTATTTCATCAATTATTGAGTTCTTATAAATTTCAACCTTATATCCCTTTACCTCATCCTCTGCTACTGTCTTGTATCTGAAATCTGTAATAAGATATCCTTTATCTTTTGTAATCATCAGAAAGGCAGAGGAGCCGCTGAAGTTAGTGAGATACCTTATATTTTCCAGCGCAGTCAAGAATATAGCATCTATTTTGTTATTTGCAAGCCTCTCCTGTATCCTATGGAGGCGTTCAATATTAAGTTTCATTGGATTATTTCTTGACCTTTTTAGACAGGAGATTTTTTGCTGCCTTAAGCCCTAATAAGTAGCTGTCCTTGCCAAAACCAGATATAACACCCTCTGATACCTCAGAGATATAAGAGTGGCGCCTGAAGGCCTCTCTTTTGTATATATTTGACAGATGAACCTCTATTACTGGCACACCTACAGCAGCAATTGCATCCCGCAAAGCAATGCTCGTATGTGTGAAGGCTGCTGGATTAAATACTATTGCGTCATATTCTTCAGCAGACTCATGGATCATCTGTATCAGCTCGCCTTCAAAATTGGACTGTTTTATTGTAATATCCATGCCCTCTTTTTTTGCAAACTCCAACAGTTCATTATTTATATCAAGCAGTGTGGCCTTCCCGTATACATCAGGCTCTCTGAGGCCGAGCAGGTTTAGATTTGGTCCGTGAAGAAGGAGTATCTTTAGCATTATAAATATCCTTTTCTATTTAAATTGAAGAACTAAACCTATAAAAAGTTCAAAATCCTAATATCTAAATCCCAAATAAATTCAAAAAACTGTTGGTATGTCATTCCTGCATGTATCTGGCAGGAATCCATGTCTTACACATTGTGGATTCCCGCTCAAAAACACTGCGGGAATGACCTCTTAGTACTTTACAAACAGCTTAGAACTTCGGATTTAGAAATTAGGATTTGTTTCTAAAGCTCTTTCTCTAACCTCGGCAGTTCCCTGCGGATCAGGAAACGTCCCTTGCCGATATTTCCATCAGGCCTTATGGCAAAGATAATAAAATAGTCCTTATTAATGCCTTTCATCAATATTATTGCCTTATCTGTAACCACCACCAATTCCTTAACAGCGCCGAATTTCAATGAATCTGAAACCCTGTCTATATCCTTTAACACAGAGCTGTATTCTGCGCTAATAGATGCAAGGTCTATATTACGCTCAACAACCCGCTCCTCAACAACAATGCCGTCCATACCGACAATTGCTATTCCCATTGCATCCTTTTCTTCATCTGCTATCCGTTGTAATATCTCTGAAAATGTCATAATTGCGGCTGCTCTTTCTTTATATTTTCAAGCCAACTCTGTAATCTCTGCACCTTTGCCTTTTGCTTGCCCCCCTTAGCTAATTGAGGAGCCTCTTTTGGCGACCATATCTTTTTCTCAGGCTCTTTTGGCATTTCAACTGAAGGTTTTGCAGAGATATCCGCTTTAATTTTTAATGAAGCAGGTTCCGGAG
>CAKKRA010000399.1 GCA_919902475.1 Nitrospiria bacterium | reverse complement strand
CCCTTATTGCTCATAACAAGCTGTGTGCTCATGTTTGAATACGGATCATGGCATGAGCCGCATCCAATCTTGCCGTCAAAAAATTTTATAGACTTGTTTAACTGCTCCATTGGCTTTAAGGTTCTGTTATTCATTTGCGCAGCAGCATAATCAATGCCAATAGGATGGCTGCTTGCATCCTGTTCTGAATGCTGCCAGATGCCTGCGCCTATTGTAACCTGTGTATCAGAGCCTATTGTTCCATCGTGGCATCCTAAACATTCTATTGAAATGCTGTCTATTGGAGAAGCTGAGTCAATGACCCTGTATTTTTTAAATCCGTGCGCCTCGGTCAGAAATTCTCTGTGAGAGGGTTTTATGGTCTTCCTCATACCGAGTGAAAAGGTTTCAATATTCTTTTTGCCGTCGTCTTTTCCGTGACAGGCCATGCAAAATGCCTTGCCTATTACATTTCTTGTTAAGAGGTAGTTCTTTTCACCTAATATATCATCCCTCTTTTGGTGAATGTTATGGCATGTGGCGCAGGTAATCTCTCCTTTTTCATCCAATGGCATGTCAGCAGGCACACGCATTGAAGGCCTCATTCCAACTGGATGAGACAATTGTATGTCTTCTTTATGGCAGTGCTGGCAGAGTCTGTTTATATTGTCTGTAAATCTCATGGGCTTATCTATTTTTTTTGTTTCATCAGGGATAGATATATGACACTGCAGGCATTCATCAAGGCGAAAATTGTGCGGGACATCATTTATGACAGTATACGCAATTGTTGAAAAGATTATAATTAAAACGGATAGTATAATAAAAAATAACTTATTTTTCATACATTCGCCAAGCTTAGTATTATAATATTGTGAATTTTGATATAGCCCTATTTAAACCTTTTATTTTATTTAAAAGCTTTGTTGTCTGATTTTTAAGTTCTTTCTCAGAAAGCTTCTTGTCCTTAATTGCTGATTCTATATAAGCGCTGCTATCTTTAACCTCTTTAAGCTCTTTTTTTATGTCTATCATCTTGCTGCACAGTTTTCCTGCCATCTCATTTAATGCTGATGCAACTCCTGTTATCTCGTCATTCTCTCTGAGCCGTGTTTCAAGCATAAAATTGCCATTGCCGATTGCCTCTGTGCTCCTTTCAAGGCGGTAAAGGGGGCCTGCAATCTTATGCGAGGCAAAGAGGGTTATAACAATTGTTACAATGCTGATGAAGATAACTGTAATCAAACTGGTATATATAAGATTACTTATAAGATTATCATTAAGCACCTTTAGGGCATTTAATGATTCAAGATAGGTATTGCCTAATCTTTGATTTGTATAAGCAAAAAGGATAATTCCGGAGATTATTGTGCCCAAGATGACAATGAGGCAGAATTTAATGATAAACTTTGACTGGAATTCTTTTTTAATAAAGTATTGTCTTCCCAATACAGTTCTCCTTCTTAAGACCTACTTAACTACAAATATTGATGCCTCATCATATGCTACCTCTGTAACCGGTATTTCGCCAGCTTCAAGATGGTCTGATAAAGACTGGGGCAGCGCCCTGTAATTGAGTTTAACTGAGATTATAACCTCACCAACAGTGGTATCAACTGGTATCTTCCATTTATAGGTTTCTATCCTTGTCTCTTTTGGTTTCAGCCTGTTGTCAAAGACTATCTTTGCTGCATCATAAAATGTATAAGTATGCTTATTGTTCTTGTCTGAAAATATGCTGTGATATATCCTGTTTCCTTCTATCAAAGAATCCCTTTCTATGTCTTTATATGCTAACTCATTGCTTGTTATATCGTAGGGGGCGGCCTTTCCTTCTTCTATCTTAAGGAGAATAGGGGTCCTTTTTTTGCTGTCAATGGCATTAACTTCAAGCCAAAGCTGTCTTAAATTTGGAGAACTGCTCGGAAATTTGTGCCCAATCTTTGCATTTATTACACTAACTTTAATAATTAACTCCTCTCCTAATTTGACCTTCGTCTTATTTGCAGCGGCCTTTAGTCTTACAGCATCTGTAACCTTTATCTGGGAACCAAATCCTGGAAACCTGTGTATAACTACCTTCTGTCTTGCATCTGCCTTCATGAATTCCTTGCTTATGATTGGATGGGACTTTCCTTCTCCCATCATGTGGCAGTCCTGGCACTGATAGCCTTCCTTTGCCCATTCACTATTCTTCCATTCATTGTATGTCTCCTGAATCCATACGCCATTAGAATTTTTCTGATTATGGCATGTGCCGCAGAATTCTGACCTTGTATGCAGCTCTGAATATATAGTTTGGTGATAAGGAGACTTTGCATCCTTCCATGGTCCCCTCTTTGGGTCAATATCATGACCGTTGTTATTTATAAAATTTCCATTATGAGGAAGCGCATCTTTAATGCCCTCTACAGTATGGCAGAAGTCGCACATTATGCCTCTTTCAGGCCACTTGTCTTCATCAGCAGTCGGCGGTATATCGCCTGCATAATAGGCGCTCGGCGAATGGCAGAGGATGCATTTATCTACATCCACCTTTATCTCCTTATTTCCTTTTAAGTCAGAAATAGCTTGTTTATACATTCCCTGAAATGCGCTGTTGGTGAAAGACTTGGAATGTTTGGATTCCTTCCATTCATCAAAGAATTCAGGATGGCAGCCGCCGCATACCTGCGGATTTTCAAAATGCTTATATTTTTTTTCTACTGCCTCCCAGCCTCTTTTATGCTCCTCTTTTTCATGCTCTTCTTCTTTCTCTTTCTTACCTTTTTTCTCATCTGAATTGCTCAAGGATGGAGTGTAAGATATTACTAAGATTATAAATAGTATAAATAATAATTTCTTCATTGGATATTCTAATAGGGGCATGCCACAGCACGCCCCTGCTTATGAAATGATGTTATTTCACACCTGCTAATACAGGGCTTGTTGTTAACACTGGTTTCTTTAACTTAACAAATTCTACTTTCTGGCTAATATGACAATTCATGCAGTTGTTTCGAAGTGTTTCAAATGCCTTTTCAAATTCAGGAAACTTCTCTTTCTTTATTGCATCCAGAATCATTGGAAAAGATGCTGCTAAGAACTTTTTTGCATCTTCATTCCTCTTAGGTTTTGTGACCATAAGGATTTCCTGCAGGATAACCTGTATCTCCTCTGCCTGATGCTCTGCAAATCCCCAGTTGCCTGACTTTGCAGAGAAATACAGATCATTATACCTTTGTCCAATCTGCTGCATCATGATCCCATATCCTGGCTGAATAGAGGCCAGCTTATCAATCTTTTCATCTACTGTTCCTGTCAGCCAGTCGCTTGCTGCATTAACAGCAACTTGCCCGAGAGAGCCAATCATAAGACTAACTACTAATCCAATGCAAATTCCAAACAAGAGCGTCTTTCTATTCATGTCTCATCCCTCCTGATTGATTTAGGTTGATAAAATCCACTGATAATTCAGTGGGTCTGCTCTTTGTTATTGTGTTGTTAGATACTTAAAACTACATAATCTAAAGGTATCATAAAATATTTATTTGTCAAGTGAGGCAAGATTATAATTATCCTTGAAAAATAGGGAGATAAGGGGCATAATAACCTTAAAACCTGTCTGTTGACAGGCAGGTCTGAGGGATTATAAAATGGGCTCTGTTTCTGTTCTACATCGTTACTTTTCAATCATAACCCGCTTAAAATTAAAGGAAATCTATCTTG
>CAKKRA010000398.1 GCA_919902475.1 Nitrospiria bacterium | reverse complement strand
AGTCCTTAAACTTCGGCGCATCCACCGCCCCGCGAATACTGCACGCCCCATCCCAAAGCCATGTTTCAAGAGTTTTAATGTCAAGCATAACTTACCTCTAAATATTATTTCCTTTTTCGTGAAACACCATCCCTAATTCCAACCCAATTTTTCTCCGCCACTCTTTTGGTTTCTTTCAAAGTGGGGTTTCATATTTAATCAACCCTATTTTACCTTTTTCCCTGTTGTCCTTTTAACGCCTTTCATTTCTTCACCACTTCCCAGTAACCGCCCTTGTCCGGACCAATGCGCTTGATTAAGCCTTGTTCCCTCAGTTTTGTTATATTTTTTTTTGACAGCCCTATCGCTTATCCTAAGTTTTTCAGCTAATTCCTTAATAGTTACGCTCGGTTGTTCCCTCATAATATCTAATATTTTCTGGGAACCTTCTCCGACCTTTTCTACCCCCTTCTTGCCCTCATAATAGCTTTTCCGCTTGAATGTAGTAATAAACTTTGTCCCTACTTCACTGAACTCGGCATCCGGTTCCTTGGAGAGCATAAGTTTGATACCCCTGCCCCATTTTTCTATAAAATGAACACGGTGAAGCATCTCGGCAATCAGCTCATTTCTTCTTTCCAATGTTTCGGATTCAATAAGCTTCATATTATTCTCACGGATTGTCAGGCATTTGGGCAAAAACCGGTAAGCCTTTATCGCCTTGCATTTAATCACACTTCTTATTAGCTTTCAAGGGAATTTTGTCTTAAAAAGGAGGGGGGCGTGGAATGCCACGCCCCTATAATATTAGAAGTGATATTTTACGCCAAACATAAATATATCGCCGTCTAAGCCTGTGGACTGGCGATAGCGTTCGTATTTTACCTCTGTGCTTATGTTTGGAGATCTAAGATAGTGGACAAGCTTTACGCCGTAGAGATGGGAATGAAGCTCGCTGTATAAATTTGATGATGTAATAAACTGCTCGCTTCCTGCATAGCTGTCTTTATAGAAAAACGCCTTGTCCTGCTCATAATACCTGTATTCAAGCCGCACATATGTATCCTCACCCACATACTGATAATACTGTATGCCATAGGTATTTGACTTTATCCACCAGTCATCCCTGTACCACCTGTATATA
>CAKKRA010000397.1 GCA_919902475.1 Nitrospiria bacterium | reverse complement strand
TCAGGGTCTGGTGGGAGCAATCCTGTAGGGGTTCGAGTCCCCTCTTCGGCACCATTCATTTTTAATCAATTACAAAGATTTCTTCCAATAAAAAAATTGAAGCTTCCTGCTATTTGCAGACTAAACAGCCTATTCATAAAGTATTTAGTCTTACTATTGCTTGTCACTCCTGCGAAAGCAGGAATCCAGACGCCGTGCCTGCGAAGGCAGGGAACCATACAAGTAAGCTGGATTCCCGCTAAAAGCATGAGGGAATGACATTTATAGATTTTGCAAGTTTTCAACAGACTCTAAAACTTCCGATTACCAAGAAAAAAAGCTTTTACTTGCCTCAAAAACTTTTTTCTTGACAAAATAAATGGGTTATTTTATAATTCCTATTATTCCGATAGGGATTATATAGATTATGAAGATAAGCGCTAAAAGTGAGTATGGAATAATAGCATTAATAGATGTTGCTAATCATTTTGGCAGCGAGCCGATTCAGGTCAGGAATATTGCAAACCGCTATAATCTCCCTGAACGATTCCTTGAGCAGATTATGACTACCCTGAAAAAGGCTGGCCTTGTAAAGAGCATCAGGGGCGCACACGGCGGTTATCAGCTTGCAAGGACGCCTTGGGAGATAACGCTCGGTGATGCGCTAAATGCATTGGATGGCGATATATCTCCAATGTACTGTGTTTCAGAGAATAACAAAGAACAATGCTCAAAGGAGAGGCTGTGCACTATTAAAGATGTGTGGGAAGAGATAAAGGGCTGTATGCAGAAGACCTTGTCAGCAATTACATTAAAAGATATGTGCGATAAGAAGATGGCGCGCGAAAGAAGCGCCACGCATATGTATTATATATAAAAGAAAGGATGTTATTATGAATGAGATTAGAAATGCCTCTGAGGCAGACAATGCCTCAAAGCAAAAAAAATCAGATACTGCAATAATAGAAGAAATATCAAAGGCGATTGCTCAGGTGCGGCATGGCGAGGTAACCATTATTGTGCAGGACTCTAAAGTGATTCAGATAAATAAGGTTGAGAAGAGGAGATTTGCCTGAGGCATTTGAAAGAGTCGTAGGTCTTATGGCTTAAGATGGCGTTATCGGCCCCTATACCAGAGCGGTATAGGGCAGGCTGACCAGTCAACTGGAGGCCCTATATCGTATGATATAGGGCCTTTTTGTTTTTATAACAAGGAGAAGGGAGAATAAAATGACAGACAGGTTTATTGAGGACAAGCAAAATGTTTTTGAGACAGAAAAAGGCCGGTTTGATTTAAAGACGCTTTTATCAGGCGGCTTTATCAAACAGCGTCAGAAGGAGCTTTTTACAATCAGGTGCCGCGTTCCTGCGGGAAGACTTGATGCAAAAAAGATGAAAAAGATCGCAGAGGTGGCAGACAAATATGGAAAGGGTTTTGTGCATCTCTCCTTCAGGCAGTCAGCAGAGATACCCTATGTGAACATCAGGGATTTTGCTGCTGTAACAAAGGAGCTGTCAGAGGTCGGCCAGACCATTGCCTCCTGCGGGCCGAGGGTAAGGGCAATTACTGCCTGCGGCGGCTGCGAATACAATCCAAACGGGCTTACAGATACGCAGGGGCTTGCAATAGAAATGGATAAAAGATTCTTTGGCACAGATACGCCGCATAAATTTAAGATTTCTTTTTCTGGCTGCCCGATTGACTGCGCAAGGACAAGGGAAAATGACCTCGGGTTTCAGGGGGTTGTAGTGCCTGAATGGGATGGCACGATTTGCAATGGCTGCACACTCTGCGCAAAGGCATGCAAGGAGGGGGCGATTGTATCAGACGAGGATGGCAAGCCGATATTTGACCCTGAGAAGTGCATCTATTGCGGAGACTGCATACGCGTGTGCCC
>CAKKRA010000396.1 GCA_919902475.1 Nitrospiria bacterium | reverse complement strand
AACCAGTTATTATCTAAACGGCTTTTACAGAGGCTATCACAGGTTTTATGTTCCGTCAATAGCAAAATGACTTGCCGTATCTGCTTAAATTTATTACACTTTCAAAATGAGTAATATGTAAAAATGAATATTATTTTCTCTGGATTTTAGCCGTTTATGCAAAAGATTCCATCTGATATTTAGGAACAATATTTTGCCGTCCATTCAAGAGATGCTCGGCTATAGCGATGTGAGAACAACGATGATTTATACGCATTGCGTTCAGAGCAGAACCCTGAAAGAGGCAAGAAGCCCGCTGGATTTTTAATCCATGAGAAAAACATTCTATGGCAGGTTTTGCTGGAATGACACTTATTGTTATTTTAGACTTTTTCAACAGCCTGCTAAACCGTTGTAGATTTAAATAATGCCTGAACTGTGCGGTAGCGGAACACCATACACACGAGTAATTTGTTAGGCAGCGCTCTTTTCCATTTGCAAGAAAGTAACTTCTGACATGCCTGCTTTTTCTTTTGCATGCTCAATGGTCATGCTTACAAGATTGCCTTTTTCATCCATGTCAATGTAGAGATTTTCTGATATTTCTTTTGTCTCAACAACAGGAACATTTAAAAACTCAATCAGCGCTGTATCTGTATCTGCAAAATACCGAATCTTCATTTTCTTCCCTCCTTAAAGTTTCTGTCAAAGAAAGCATTATGGACAGTTTTTCCGTCTTCCAAAAGAATTACCCTTAAGTATTTTCCAGCGCCTTCAATAAATTTCCATTTCCTTATTCTTCCATCGATCTGAACTTCTGTTTTTACAGGATTATGGATAGAATCCAATATCCATTCATCTTTAATAACTGCCCTGTCTGGTCGTTGCCTGACGAATGAAAAGTATTGTGTACATTTCATGACTATATTTTATCAATTTTAAATGATTACTGCCTAACAAATAATTAAGCAATTTACGCTAATTTAGCAGATGTGTTATAAATTTGTCAATAAAAAATGACATTTAGCAGCAGTATTGCTATAATCCTAACAGTGCCCCAGAATTTTTATAAGTCTTTTTTTGTATATTTTTTTATGATATAATACAAAAGCTTTAATAAGTAAAATCATATCTTATATAAGGGGATTGGGGATAAATGATTACCACACTAATCAAAAAGGTTATAGGAACAAAAAATGACAGGGAGCTGAAAAGGATTCAGCCGATTGTGGACAGGATAAGCGCCGTAGAGCCTTCAATAAGCGTCCTGTCTGATGAGCAGTTAAAGGCAAAGACAAATGAGTTTAAAAAGAGGCTGTCAGCAGGTGAGACCATTGATGAGCTGCTGGTTGATGCCTTTGCAGTGGTGAGGGAAGCCTCAAAGCGGGTGCTTAACATGAGGCATTTTGATGCCCAGCTTGTCGGCGGCATTGTGCTTCACGAGGGGAAGATTGCAGAGATGAAGACAGGCGAGGGCAAGACACTTGTTGCAACCCTTCCTGTTTATCTAAATTCCTTGAGCGGCAAGGGCGTTCATGTTGTTACTGTTAATGACTATCTTGCAAAAAGGGACAGCCAGTGGATGGGTGAGATATACAGGTTCCTCGGGCTTTCTGTCGGCATTATCCAGCACGATTTGAATGATGCAGAAAGGCAGATAGCATACAGGAGCGATGTTACCTACGGGACAAATAATGAGTTTGGTTTTGATTATCTAAGGGACAATATGAAGTTTGACATCTCCCATTATGTTCAGAGGGAGATGAACTATGCAATTGTTGACGAGGTTGACAGCATACTGATTGATGAGGCAAGGACTCCATTAATCATATCCGGACCAACTGAAGAATCTACAGACAAATATTATAACATAGACAAGATAATTCCAAGATTAAAAAAAGAGACAGATTATACAATAGAAGAAAAGACAAGAAGCGTTGCGCTTACTGATATTGGCAATGAAAAGGTTGAGGAGATGCTTGGCCTTAGCAATATGTATGATATCTCCAATATAGAGGTTGTACATCATGTTGTTCAGGCATTAAAGGCTCATACGCTTTTTAAGAAGGATGTTGATTATGTTGTTAAAGACGGTGAGGTTCTTATTGTTGATGAATTTACAGGAAGGCTTATGCCTGGAAGGCGATGGAGCGACGGCCTGCATCAGGCGGTTGAGGCAAAGGAGGATGTTGAGATTGCAAATGAGAACCAGACTCTTGCAACAATCACATTCCAGAACTATTTCAGGCTCTATAATAAATTGGCTGGCATGACAGGAACAGCAGATACAGAGGCAGCAGAGTTTAATAAGATTTACAATCTGGATGTTATGGTGATTCCTACCAATAAGCCTATGATAAGGGCTGACTATGCAGATGTTGTTTATAAGAGTGAAAAGGAAAAGTTCAATGCTATTGTAGAGGAGATAACAGAGCTGCATAAAAATGGCCAGCCTGTGTTAGTTGGCACGATATCTATTGAAAAATCTGAAAGGATCAGCGATATGCTTCGCAGAAAGGGTGTTAAGCACTCTGTTCTGAATGCAAAATATCATGAAAAAGAGGCAGAGATAGTTGCACAGGCTGGACAGAAGGGGACAGTTACTATTGCAACAAATATGGCAGGCAGAGGAACAGATATAGTTTTAGGCGGCAATCCTGATTTCTTGGCAAAGAGGATATTTGAGAAGGACACTGAAAAGCCTTTGGAGCCGGCTGAGAGGCAGAAGATTTATGAGGAGATTAAAAATAAATGCGATAAGGAGAAGGAAGAGGTAATAGCAGCAGGCGGACTTCATATCCTTGGCACAGAGAGGCACGAGGCCCGCAGGATAGATAATCAATTAAGAGGCCGTTCCGGCAGGCAGGGAGACCCTGGCTCATCAAGATTCTTTTTGTCATTAGAAGACGACCTTTTAAGGATATTTGGCTCAGACAGAATCGCAAGGATAATGGACAGGCTTGGTATGGAGGAGAATGTCCCTATTGAACACGGCATGGTTTCAAGGGCAATTGAGAATGCCCAGAAGAAGGTTGAGACGCACAACTTTGAGATAAGAAAACACCTGCTTGAATATGATGATGTTATGAATAAGCAGCGCGAGGTGATATACGATCTCAGGCGCCAGGTTTTAACAGGAGAGAATCCAAAAGAACACCTCTTTGAGATAACTGAGGAGATTGTTGACAGCTTCCTATCTGAATATTGCAGTAAAGAGATGCACAGGGAAGAATGGGATTTGAATGGTCTTGAGGATGCTGTTTTCAGGCAGTTTTCATTAAGTCTAAATGAGAACGGCATTAAACCTGCTGAACTAAACAATGATGAAGAGATTAGAGAGGCATTATTAAAGAACATTAAGGAATATTATGAGAAGAAAGAAAAGGATTTCGGCAGCCAGATAAGGCAGATTGAGAAGGCTGTTATGCTCAATGTAATTGATACCCAGTGGAAGGACCACCTGCTTGGCATGGATTATTTAAAGGAAGGCATCGGCCTTCGCGGCTATGGCCAGAAAGACCCTCTTGTGGAGTATAAAAAAGAGGGATATGAGATGTTCCTTGATATGACAGACAGGATCAAGACAGAGACAGTTGACCGTCTGTTTAAGATTCAGGCTGTGAAGGAAGAGGGTGTCAGGGTGCAGATGCCGAGGCCTCAGAGGATGCAATTTAGCCATGGAGAGAGTGGTTCAAAATCTGTCCCTGTCCAGAATAAGGACAACAAGGTTGGCAGGAATGACCCATGCCCATGCGGTAGCGGAAAAAAATACAAGAAATGCTGCGGAAAATAAGGAGGCTGATTGCTGAAGGTTGCTGGAATACAATTAAGCTGCAAGAAAGATAAGGATGCAAACCTGAATAAGGCATTAGAGCTTTTAGATATAGCAGTTGACAGGGGGGCAAAGATAGCTGCTTTTCCAGAACTATTTAACCTGCACTGGTTTCCTTCTGCAAAGGATGAGTCAAATTTTGCTTTTGCAGATGATGAAAACGGTGATACAATAAATACCCTAAAAAAGATTGCAGCAGGGAACAAGATGGTTATAATCTGTCCAGTTTTTGAAAAGGGGAATAATGGCGATTATTATAATACAGCCTTTGTAATAGACAGCGATGGAGCAATCCTTGGGAAATACCGCAAGATGCATATTCCAATGATTCCACACTGGGAAGAGAAATTCTATTTTAAAGCCGGAGATACAGGTTTTACAGTATTTAAAACAGCATACTGCAATATTGGCATTCAGATATGCTGGGACAATTTTTTTCCGGAAGGGACAAGGATACTCGCTCTAAAAGGCGCAGAGATAATATTCTCTCCTACTGCTGCTGCCTATGCTTCATCTGTCAGATGGGCTAAGGTCATCTCAGCCAATGCCATTGCAAATAATGTCTACATATTCAGGATAAACAGGGTGGGTAAAGAGGAACATCAGCATTTTTATGGAAAGAGCTTCTGTGTAGACCCGAATGGCGAGTTTATAGCAGGCCCTGCAGGTTCCCGCGATTCAGTAATTATTGCAGATATCAATCTTGATGAGATAAAAGAGGCAAGGGAGGTTTGGCCCTTTTTTAAAGACAGAAGGCCTGATACATACAGCAGCCTCTTGGAATAATGATATGAATGAAGGCAGATTAACACTCCTTAAAAATGAAAATAAAGGTTTAAAAGAATCGCTCAGGCAGAAGGATAAGGAGCTCTCCTTTTTTATTGAGGTAGGAAAGGCCCTTACCTCTACCTTAAAGTTTAAAGAGATATTAAAAATCATAATGGATAATGCCCAGAAGCTGGTTAAGTCAGAGGCGTGGTCAATATTGCTTGTGGATGAGAAGGCAAATGAGCTCTACTTTGAACTTGCTAAAGGCGAGAAGGTCGGCAAGATTAAAGATATTAGATTGAAGATGGGCAAGGGTGTTGCAGGGTGGGTTGCAAAAAAAGGGGCGCCGTTGATTGTCCCTGATGTTTCTAAAGACAAAAGATTTTTTTCCGGGGTGGATAAAAAGACAAAATTTAAAACGAAATCCATTTTATGCGTTCCTATTATCAGCAAGAATAAGACTCTCGGTGTGCTTGAGCTAATAAACAAAAAAGACGGCAACAGCTTTGAGCAGAAGGAATTAGACCTTATGCTTAAATTGATTGACCATGCTGCAATTGCAATTGAGCGCTCCATGCTTTATGAAAGGACTGCAGAGCTTGCTGTTACAGACGACTTAACCAAGCTCTTCAATTTCAGATTCCTTGACCAGAGGCTTGAAGATGAAATAAAAAAATGTAAAAAAGAGGGAGGCTCTGTTTCCCTGATATTTCTTGATATGGATCATTTCAAATTAATAAACGATAATTACGGCCATCTTATGGGGAGCAAGGTGCTGATAGAGATTGCGCAGATATTAATAAGCGCCTTAAGGGATATGGACATAATAGCTCGATACGGCGGCGATGAATTTGTTATTGTTCTTCCGGATACATGCACAAAAACCACTTTCCGCATATCAAAGAGGATTCAGAGCCTTATAAGAAAACACACCTTCTTAAGGGATGATGGTTTAGATGCAAGACTTACTGCAAGCTTTGGCATCTCTACATACCCAGACCACGCAAATTCTAAATTAGAATTAATCAGGCTTGCAGACCAGGCAATGTATAATGTTAAGAACAGGACAAGGGATGATATCTGTATAGCCCAATCAGAGAAAAGAGGTCTGTATGGCAAATGGAAAGCTGACAACCATTGAAGGAAGGTTATCAGAAAAAGGGGGTCCACACCCGCTTCCAAAACAAAAGAGGCTTATTTATCTGCTGCTAACTGTTATGCTTTCTATGGCAGTTGTGCCGTTAGTGGTTACAGGCCTTAACCTTATGAAGATAAATAAGGAGTTCTTGGAAAATGAACTTCTTCTTCTCCATACACAGTTGGCAAATGATACAGCAGAGAAGGTAGCTATACGCTTTGAGAATATTGTAAATGAGCTTAAAATAATTGCCGAGTCACAGGGACTCGGTTCCTCCCTTGATATATTTCAAAGGAGGCGGCTCCTTATATTCTATCTTGAAAGATATTCCAATATCCTAAACATTGCAGTAATTAATAAGGGCGGTAGAGAGGATGTTCAGGCCTACAGGACTATAATAAAGACAAGCGATAAAGCCTCAATTAATGAAGAGCGCGATATTGGTATAAAACGGGCGCTGCAGGGAGAGCTTTTTATTGGTGATAACCATGTCTCTTCTGATCTTCCTGAACCATTTCTTACAATATATCTTCCAATTAAAAATGACATCGGCCAGATAGCAAATATATTAAAAGCAGATATAAGTCTGAAAGACATTTCCGTTCCGGTTGATATGGTGAGCATAAGGAAGGACGGCTTTGCCTATCTTGTAAATAGAAAGGGCGGGCTTATAACCCACAGGGATAAGCAAAGGGTGAGGTCTCAGGAGAATATGAGCGATGTAGAAATAGTGGGTAAGTATCTTGCAGTCGGCAAGACAGGGGGCGCCATTCCCTTTAAGGATAAGGACGGGAAGGAGATGCTCGGCGCTTACGCAACTGTAAAAAATCTTGGCTGGGGTGTTATTGTTCAGGAGCCAAAGGCAGATGCATATCTTTCTGTGAGAACAATGACAAAGACTACAACTCTATGGGGGATATTAACAATAATCCTTGCATCAATAATAGCTGTGTTCTTTTCAAATAAGATAAGCGTTCCTATACAAAAACTGGCGGAATCTTCCCTCTCAATAGCAAAAGGAAATTTTAAAGAAAGGATAAATATATCTTCTAAGAACGAGATTGGCCAGCTTGCTGCTACATTCAATTATATGGCTGAAAAATTGGATGAATACAGCCAGGATATGCGCGACCTTTTTGTAAGCACAATAAAATCGCTTACTGCTGCAATTGACGCCAAGGACCCATATACGCATGGCCATTCAGAAAGGGTCGCAGCAATAGCTACTATGATTGCAAAGGAGATTGGCCTTTCTCCTCAGGAGGTTGAGATGATAAATATTGCTGCCTTGCTTCATGATGTTGGCAAGATAGGCATTGAGGATCACCTGCTGAAGGGCGCAATGATAACAGAAGAGCAATATAATAATATTATAAAACAGCACCCTCAGTTAGGCGCAAGCATTATGGCGCCTATCAAGCAGTTAAAAAAGATTATACCCGGAGCAAAATATCACCATGAAAGGTTTGATGGAAAGGGCTATCCAGATGGTTTGGCCGGAAAGAATATACCATTAGTTGCACGTATAATTGCCCTTGCAGATACTTATGATGCTATGACATCTGAGAGGCCATATCAAAAGGCGATGGGCCAGAAAAGTGTTATAGAAAAGATTAAGGAATGGTCAGGCACCCGCTTTGACCCAGAGATTGTCATGGGATTTATTTCAGCCATAGAAAAGGAAAAGGGCGTGATTTAAATGAGAGATGAGAATATAATACAGGACAAACGATGGAAGAGGCTTTTCTGGAAGGTTATTATTATTCCACACAAGATAGTCATGTTTATCATAATTACCTTCACTATCCTCATCTTTTCTTTTGCCTTTATATTTATAATGTATAAGTTTGAAAATCCTTTAGAGGGTGATTTTATCAATTATGTCCTGACCATCCATTCAAAGATAAAATTTTCAGGAATAGAAAAAGAGAAGAAGAATGAACGTTTTGAGGTAAGATTTGCAAGGCTATCCTTTTTCTCAGGACAGGTATCTGTAAGAAAAGAGGGAAGGCTCAGATGGGATACGGCAGTCAAGGATTTGTCACTCGGCACAAGGGATATCATAAGAACATATTCCAATTCCTATGCAGAGGTAGCCTTTGATGACGGGAATATTTTACAGATAAAGCCGGATTCATTGGTTGTGATAGGCAATCTGACAGAGGATGCATGGACAAAGGAAAAACACTCTTCAGTCAAATTGATGGAGAGTGATATTGAGGCTGATATTAAAAAGCCGGAGGTCATTGGTTCTAAGTTTAATATTGAAACGCCAAATGCTGTTGCGAGCATCAAAGATGAGGCAAAGATTGCAATAAAGGTAACCAATGAACAGACGAGCCAGATAAAGGTCTTTACAGGCTCTGTTGATGTTCAGGTCAGTGATGAGAATGTTAAGGTAAAGCCTGCAGAGGCAATAGAGATCTCTTCAAATAAAGAGATTGTCAAAATCAAGGATCTGCCTGAAGGCCCTGTCCTTTACACACCTGAGAATCAGAAGGAGTTTTTTTATAAAGGCATAGAGGATTCAGGGGTTATCTTAAAGTGGGAGGGAGATAGCAAATCTGTAAAATATCATCTTGAGATAGCAAAGGATATACATTTTGTTGATTTGCTGATAAGCAAGGATGACCTTTTAGAAAAGAGTGTATATCTGCAGGAGATGCCGCAAGGCGCATATTATTGGCGTGTAAGGGGGATTAATAGAGATGGATACAAGGGCGCAAGCAGCGACCTCAGGACATTTAAGATAGTCTTTGATAATACACCGCCGCGAATCCTTATTGGCAATATACTTATTCTTAGTGAGAAAAATGGGATTATCCTTTATATAACAGGCGAGACAGAGCCGAATACAGAGCTGACAATAAATGACAAAAAATTAAAGGCAGATGCTGCCGGCAGATTTCGCGGTTTTTTTAATGCAAAGGGCGATAAAGAGGTCTTGAGAATAGAGGCATTTGACGTTGTAGGTAATAGAACTTACCTTGAAAAGATAGTTAGCATTAAATAAGAGAAAATTAAAGAAATTTTATGATTTTTTGAGATAAACTTAAATATACTACCAATTCTCTCTATAATCATCTAAAACAGCTATAAACTCCAAAAATTCAGGATTGCCTTTTTTGTCAAATATATATATTATTAGCACTCACTTGAAATGAGTGCTAATAAATAGAGGCATATTTATATAAATAAAGAAATGGATAAGGAGGTGAAGGTCTCGGTATGTAGGCCAAAGGGACTTAAATAGGGCTTATAAGTCATATATGACTTATATTATTAATCTTAATTAATTTATAGAAAGGAGAAATGTCTATGAAGTTTAAACCGCTTGGTGAGAAGGTATTTGTTAGTTATGCTGAGGAATTGGACAAAACAGCAGGAGGTATTTACATACCTGATGCTGCAAAGGAGAAGCCTCAAAAGGGCAAGGTAGAAGGTGTTGGCAAAGATGTTAAAAGTCTGAAAGTTGGAGATATGGTTCTCTTTGACAAATATTCAGGTTCTAAGATATCAATTGACAATGTTGAATACCTTATAGTTAAGGAAGAGGATATATTAGGGGTATTTGAGAAATAACAATAAATATATGTCTTATAGGACATATAAGACTTATTTTTACAAAGGAGGTTTTGATAATGGCAAAGCAATTAATATTTAGTGACGGGGCAAGGTCAGCTATACTCAGGGGTGTAATGCAGCTTACTGATGCTGTGAAGGCTACACTCGGCCCTGCAGGAAGGAATGCAGTAATTGACAAGAAATTCGGCGCTCCTACAATTACAAAGGACGGCGTTACAGTTGCAAAGGAGATTGAGCTTAAAGACCCTTATGAGAATATGGGCGCACAGCTTGTTAAAGAGGTTGCCAGCAAGACAAGTGATGTAGCCGGCGACGGCACAACAACTGCAACAATCTTAGCTGCTGTAATCTATAAAGAGGGGATGAGGAATGTCTCTGCAGGCGCAAATCCAATGGATATTAAAAGAGGCATTGAAAAGGCAGTGGAGACAGTAATTGATGAATTAAAAAAATTAAGCAAGCCTACACAGGACAAGAAGGAGATTGCACAGGTCGGCACAATCTCTGCAAACAATGATTCCACAATCGGAGACTTAATAGCAGAGGCAATGGATAAGGTCGGCAAGGATGGCGTTATTACTGTTGAAGAGGCAAAGAGCATGACAACATCATTAGACGTTGTTGAAGGCATGCAGTTTGACAGGGGCTATCTGTCGCCATATTTTGTAACTGACCCTGAAAGGATGGAGGCAGTGCTGGATGATGCATTTATCCTTATCTGTGAAAAGAAGATAAGCAGCATGAAAGACCTCCTTCCGATTCTTGAGCAGATAGCAAAGATGGGAAGGCCGTTGTTGATTCTTTCTGAGGATGTTGAAGGCGAGGCGCTGGCAACTCTCGTTGTAAACAAGCTGAGAGGGACCCTCAACTGCACAGCAGTAAAGGCGCCTGGATTCGGCGACAGAAGAAAGGCAATGCTTGAGGATATCGCCATCCTGACAGGCGGCCAGGTAATATCAGAGGACCTTGGTCTGAAGCTTGAAAATGTTAAAATTACAGACCTTGGAAGGGCAAAGAGGATTACTGTTGATAAAGACAATACAACAATTGTAGAAGGCGCTGGCGATACAGCAAAGATACAGGGCAGGGTAAAACAGATAAAGGCCCAGGTAGAAGAGACTACCTCTGACTATGACAGGGAAAAGCTTCAGGAGAGGCTTGCAAAGATAGTCGGCGGTGTTGCTGTTATTAATGTAGGCGCATCAACTGAGACAGAGATGAAGGAAAAGAAGGCAAGGGTTGAGGATGCGCTTCATGCAACAAGGGCAGCAGTTGAAGAGGGTATCGTCCCTGGCGGCGGTGTGGCGCTTCTTCGCTGCATTCCGGCTCTTGACAAACTAAAGCTCCACGGCGATCAGCAGATTGGCGTAAATATTATCAAGAGGGCATTGGAAGAGCCAATCAGACAGATTTCAGAGAATGCCGGCTTTGAAGGCTCAGTTGTAGTTGAAAAGGTAAAGGCTGAAAAGGCAAGTACAGGATTTGATGCCTCAAAAGAGGAATATGTTGATATGATAAAAGTGGGAATTATTGATCCCACCAAGGTTACGCGCTGTGCGCTCCAGAATGCGGCAAGTGTTGCGTCACTAATGCTTACAACAGAGGTAGTGATTGCAGATCTGCCAGAGGAGAGGCCAGCAGCTATGCCGGCAATGCCAGG
>CAKKRA010000395.1 GCA_919902475.1 Nitrospiria bacterium | reverse complement strand
ATTAACCTTGCGCCTGCTGATATAAAAAAAGAGGGCTCTGCATTTGACCTTCCAATTGCCATCGGCATACTCGTTGCTGAAGGAATAATTCCAAAGGAAAAGATAAAAGAGTTTCTGATAGCAGGCGAGCTTTCATTAGACGGCAGGGTAAAACCGATCCGCGGCGCCTTGTCCATTGCAGTTGCTGCAAAAAATGCAGGGCTGTCAGGGGTTATACTTCCTTCTGAAAATGCAGCAGAGGCAGGGGTTGTTAAAGGGATTAATGTCTATGCAGTTGAGACGCTTTCACAGGTTATTGAGTTTATAAATGGCAGGCAGGCTATTGCACCAATTGAAATAAATCTTGACGAGGCATTTAAAGATAATTCTGTTTATGACGATGACTTTGCAGATGTAAAAGGGCAGGAGCATGCAAAACGCGCATTGGAGATCGCAGTTGCAGGCGGGCATAATATCTTAATGATAGGCCCTCCTGGCTCAGGAAAGACCATGCTCGCAAAAAGGCTGCCGTCAATAATGCCGAGCCTGACATTTGATGAGGCAATAGAGACAACCAAGGTTCACAGCATAATGGGGCTCCTTCCTCCAAAAAAATCGCTTCTTACAATCCGTCCATTCCGTTCTCCACATCATACAATCTCAGACGCAGGCTTAATCGGCGGCGGCCAGATACCAAGGCCAGGAGAGGTATCATTGGCGCACAACGGAGTGTTGTTTTTAGATGAGTTCCCGGAATTTAAAAAGAATGTTCTTGAGGTTCTGCGCCAGCCATTGGAGGACGGCAAGGTAACCATATCAAGGGCAATTGCATCCTTGACATATCCAGCGCATTTTATGCTTATTGCTGCAATGAACCCCTGTCCATGCGGGTTCTATACGCACCCAACCCATCAGTGCACATGCACGCCCCATCAGATATTAAGATACCGTTCAAAATTATCCGGGCCGCTCCTTGACAGGATAGACATACATATAGAGGTTCCTGCGCTTCCATTTAAAGATATCTCTGATGACAGGCAAAGGGAGAAATCAGAGGCAATAAGGGGCAGGATAGGCATGGCAAGGGGGATACAGATAAAGAGATATGATGAAAGCGGCATATACTGCAATGCACAGATAAAGGCAAAGCACCTGAAAAAATACTGCAAGATAAATGATGCCTCCCACAGCCTTATAGAAACTGCTGTAACAAAATTTGGCTTAAGCACAAGGGCATACAGCAGGATACTCCGCGTCAGCCGCACTATTGCAGACCTTTCTAATGAAGAGAACATCCTTCCAGAGCACATCGCTGAGGCTATCCAATACAGGAGCTTAGACAGAAGGATAGGCTAAGGGTCGTTGCTTTTTTGCCTTCAATATTGTAATATATAAAATTGATAAATGCTCAAATTGTTAAGGAGATTAGATGTCTGATAATATTGAAAAACCAGAGAATATTGAGAAACCAGAGAACAACCATGAAGAGAGGATAGTTTATCATGACGAAGTTCAGCAAAAGCCCCCTTTCTTTCTTTTAAGATGGTTCCGCAAAAGGCCGATTCCTACTGCTGTTGGCATAATATCCATTTTTGTTATTATTGGCGGACTTGCCTTTTTCTATAAAATAACAAGAGGTCTCCCTCCTGTTGAGGCGCTCCGCGATTACCAGCAGAGCCTTAT
>CAKKRA010000394.1 GCA_919902475.1 Nitrospiria bacterium | reverse complement strand
TACCTACATTAATATGCGGCTTGGTACGTTCAAATTTGGCCTTAGACATATCTTTCCTCCTTAGCTTTATTTAAGTAAATGGGTAAATGAGTTGATGAGTGAATGGGTTTCAACCCATACACCCTTATACTCATGCACTCATACACTATATTATCTTTTTACCTCAACCTCGCCTTTTACCTTTGCGATTATCCCGTCTGCAATACTTTTTGGCACCTCTTCATAATGTGAAAATTGCAGTGTAAATATTCCTCTTCCTTGAGTCTTGGATCTTAGATCAGTTGCATAACCGAACATCTCAGAAAGGGGAACCTTTGAAGTTATCACCTGTGCAGAGCCCCTCGGTTTCATATCATTTATCTTGCCCCTTCTTGAATTTATGTCGCCGATAACATCACCCATATATTCCTCCGGCACAATCACCTCAAGGAACATTATAGGCTCTAATAATATCGGGCTGGCATTTCTCATGCCCTCTTTAAAACCCATAGATGCCGCAATCTTAAAGGCCATCTCAGATGAGTCAACTTCATGATATGAGCCGTCATAAAGTGTAATCTTTATATCATTTACAGGGTAGCCGGCAAGAACACCGCTATCCATAGCCTCTTTCAAGCCCTTTTCTACTGCTGGTATATATTCCCTCGGCACTGAACCGCCGACAATCTTATTTACAAATTCAAAGCCTGCGCCGACTTCGTTCGGCTCAAGCTCCAGCCTTACATGGCCGTACTGGCCTCGTCCGCCAGACTGACGGATAAATTTGCCCTCTGCAGTCGTCTTTCCTTTGATTGTCTCCCTGTATGCAACCTGCGGCTTGCCTACATTTGCATCTACCTTAAACTCACGCTTTAATCTGTCAACAATAATCTCAAGATGAAGCTCGCCCATTCCGGAGATAATCGTCTGTCCTGTTTCAGTATCTGTAGAAACCCTTAACGAAGGATCCTCCTGTGAGAGTTTTTGCAGAGAGATGCCGAGCTTTTCCTGATCCTGTTTTGTCTTTGGCTCTATAGCCACTGATATAACAGGAGATGGAAACTCCATGACCTCAAGGATTATTGCATTATCCTCATCACATAAGGTGTCTCCTGTAGTTGTACTCTTAAGGCCTACTGCTGCAGCAATATCGCCGGCACAAACCTCTTTAATCTCCTCACGCTGGTTTGCATGCATCTTAAGGAGCCTTCCAATCCTCTCTTTTGTTTCCTTTGTGGAATTATATATATACGAACCGGCATTTAATACGCCTGAATATACCCTGAGAAATGTAAGCTGGCCCACATAAGGGTCTGACATTATTTTAAAGGCAAGCGCTGAAAACGGCTCATCGTCCTTTGGATGCCTCTCCAGTTCTTTTCCATCTTCCGGGTCTATACCTTTCACTGCAAAAACATCTGTTGGAGCAGGCAGGTAATCAACAACTGCGTCTAACAGAAGCTGTACGCCTTTATTCTTAAAGGCTGAGCCGCAGATTACAGGTGTCAGCTCCATCTTTACTGTCGCCTTTCTTATGCCTATCTTTATCTCCTCTTCAGTAACAGCCTTGCCGTTTAAATACTTTTCCATTATAGTTTCGTCATAGTCAGCAATGGCCTCAATCATCTTATCGCGGTATGCCTTTGCCTCTGATAGAAGGTCAGCAGGTATATCCTCAACAACATACTTTGCGCCGAGCGTTTCATCATTAAATAGAATTGCCTTCATAGTTACAAGGTCTATGCAGCCCCTGAATCCGCTCTCTTTTCCAATTGGAAGCTGGATTGGAACAGGCCTTGCGCCAAGCCTGTCTACCATTGTTTTTACGCTGAAATAAAAATCAGCGCCGATCCTGTCCATCTTATTCATAAAGGCAATCCTCGGAACCTTGTATTTATCCGCCTGCCTCCACACAGTCTCAGACTGCGGCTCAACGCCGTTCACAGAATCAAATACTGCAACAGCGCCATCAAGAACTCTTAACGAACGTTCTACCTCAATGGTAAAATCCACATGGCCTGGAGTGTCTATTATATTAATCCTGTGGTTCTTCCAGAAACATGTTGTTGCAGCAGCAGTAATTGTAATGCCCCTCTCCTGCTCCTGAGGCATCCAGTCCATAACCGCTGTGCCATCATGAACCTCGCCCATCTTATAGGATACGCCGGTATAGTAGAGAATCCTCTCTGTTGTCGTGGTCTTCCCAGCATCTATATGAGCCATTATGCCTATATTTCTTGTTTTATCTAATGATAGTTGTCTTGCCATAGTATTTTATTTGACTCTTATTTTAAATATTTCACAAATTAAGGCCTAAACGCAAGGCCGTCACCATCTGAAATGTGCAAAGGCCTTATTAGCCTCTGCCATCCTATGCACATCATCTTTCTTCTTAATTGTAGTGCCTGTATTATTTGCAGCATCCATCAGCTCTGCTGCAAGCTTTTCCTGCATTGTCCTTTCTGCCCTATCCCTTGAATAACCAATTATCCATCTTAACGCCAATGCAATCCTTCTTGAAGGCCTTATGTCAACCGGCACCTGATAAGATGCGCCGCCGACCCTTCTTGATTTAACCTCTACTACAGGCTTGACATTTTCAATTGCTGACTTGAATATTTTTAACGGGTCATTCCCTGTCTTCTCTTTTATAATATCAAATGCCTTATAACATACAGACTCAGCAAGGCTTTTCTTGCCCTCTTTCATAAGAACACTTACAAATTTAGCAACAAGCTTGTTGTTAAATTTTGGGTCTGGCAATATCTCTCTTTTTACTGCTACTCTTCTTCTTGACATCTTTATTAATCCCTGTTTATTTTAGGTTGATTTATTTCGGCCTCTTTGCCCCGTATTTTGACCTTCCCTGTTTTCTATCCTGCACACCCAATGTATCCAGAGCGCCCCTTACAATATGATACCTGACGCCCGGAAGGTCTTTAACCCTTCCGCCCCTTACTACAACAATGGAATGCTCCTGCAGGTTGTGCCCTACGCCAGGTATATAAGATGTTATCTCAATACCGTTTGTAAGCCTGACCCTGGCCACTTTTCTCAATGCTGAGTTAGGCTTCTTTGGCGTGGTTGTATACACCCTGACGCATACACCGCGTCTCTGCGGGCAGCTCATCAGAGCAGGACTCTTTGTCCTTTTCCCCATCTTTTTTCTTCCATTCTTAATTAGCTGACTTATTGTCGGCACTACGCGCTCCTTATCACCAAAATTCTTGTTTTATCTATTTGTAAAATCAATAGAAAGTTCACTAAAACTGTTTAGTGGGAAAAACCTATGCATTATATTAGAAACTTCAAAACTTGTCAAGGGTTTTCTAAAAAGAAAACTTAACTAACCTTTTCTTCCACTCTGCTTAATGCAGCCTCCTCAACTTTAGCCCGCTCCTTAGCCTTTCCCTCCCTTTTAAACTTTATGTAGCTGTTTTTATATTCTGGCAGGCCGGTTCCCGCAGGTATAGGTCTTCCAATAATCACATTCTCCTTAAGGCCTATAAGGTAATCAACCTTTCCGCTGATGCTAGCCTCTGTTAACACCCTTGTTGTCTCCTGGAAGGATGCAGCAGAGATAAAGCTGTCGGTTGTTAAGGCAGCCTTTGTTATGCCGAGCAGAATCGGCTTGCCGATTGCCGGCTTGCCGCCCTTTGCGATTACACGTTCATTCTCAACTGTAAACTCAAACTTATCTATCTGGCTGCCGATTAAGAAATCTGAATCGCCCGGCTCTTCTATCTTGACCTTTCTCAACATCTGCCTGACTATTACCTCAATATGCTTGTCATTTATGGCAACACCCTGCAGTCTGTAAACCTGCTGCACCTCATCAACAAGATATTTCTGCAGCTCCTTTGGTCCGAGGATATCAAGTATATCGTGCGGATTAGCAGCGCCATCCATCAGCGGCTCACCTGCCATTACCCAGTCGCCTTCATGCACATTAACGTGCTTTCCCTTGGGGATGAAATATTCCTTCATATCGCCCATCTCATTCTTTACAACAATCCTCCTCATTCCCTTTACAAAACCGCCGTATTCTATGGTTCCGTCAATCTCGCTGATTACTGCCTGCTCTTTCGGCTTCCTTGCCTCAAAGAGTTCAGCAACCCTCGGAAGACCTCCTGTAATATCCTTTGTCTTTGTTGTCTCTCTCGGTATCTTTACAAGCACATCGCCGGGATACACATAGTCGCCCTTGTCAATCAGGATATGCGAACCAATAGGCAGAAGGTATCTTGCAACAGTCTTGTTGTGTTCATCTTTTATAGAGATACGGGGTCTTAATGTTGTTCCCTGATAATCAATAACCACCCTTCTTGAAAGGCCTGTTACCTCATCCACCTCTTCTTTTATAGTTTCTCCGTCAAGAATATCGCCGAAGGCAACCCTGCCGCCTGCCTCTGTCATAATCGGCATTGAGTATGGATCCCATTCAACAATCTTCTGGCCTGCTGTAACAGCCTTGCCGTCCTCTATCTTTATCTTTGCGCCATAGACAACAGAGTATCTCTCCTTCTCTCTTCCTGTTTCATCATAGATTGCAATTCTTCCGTTACGGTTCATAGTAACCATATCGCCGTCTTTATTCTTTACAGTATTCAGATTAATGTACTTCAGGGTGCCGGAGTTCTTTGCCTCAAGCACTGTCTGCTCTACAACCTTGCTTGCAGTACCGCCGATATGGAATGTTCTCATTGTAAGCTGTGTGCCTGGCTCACCGATAGACTGCGCGGCAATTATGCCGACAGCATCGCCCTTTTCAGCCAATTTGCCCCTTGCAAGGTCTCTTCCATAGCACCTAATACAAATGCCGACCTTTGACTGGCAGGTCAAAACAGACCTAATCTTAATCCTGTCAATGCCTGCATCAATAATATTCTTTACAATAGTTTCATTTATCTCTTCAGATGCCTTTACTATAACCTCGCCTGTAAGAGGGTCGTTTACATCCTCTGCAGTAACCCTGCCAAGTATCCTCTCCTCAAACGGCTCAATAATCTCGCCGCCTTCAACAAGCGAAGTTAGATATATGCCGTCTACGGACATGCAGTCGTCCTCTGCAATAATAACATTCTGCGCCACATCCACAAGACGCCTTGTAAGATAACCTGAGTTTGCTGTTTTTAATGCAGTATCTGCAAGTCCCTTTCTTGCGCCGTGTGTGGAGATAAAATACTGCAGAACTGTCAATCCTTCCCTGAAGTTTGCAGTAATAGGCGTTTCAATAATCTCTCCAGACGGCTTTGCCATGAGGCCCCTCATGCCGCCGAGCTGCCTGATCTGCTGTGTGCTGCCCCTTGCGCCTGAATCAGCCATCATAAAAATAGAATTAAATTCCCTTATCTCCTTTGAAGTAACCTCGCCGGCCTCGCCGTTTACACCGCCTACCTTCTCTACGCCAAGCTCCTTCATCATTTCAATTGCAACGACTTCAGTTACATGAGCCCAGATATCAATAACCTTATTATATCTCTCGCCCTTTGTTATTAGGCCGTCAGCATACTGTTTCTCTATCTCCATTACCTCTTTCTCTGCTGCCTTGATCAATTCAGCCTTCTTGGTCGGGATGTGCATATCATCAATGCATATTGATATCCCGGATTTAGTGGCATATCTGAATCCTATTTCCTTTATCTTATCTAAGAAGACAATCGTCTCCCTCTTTCCTGCCTCACGGTAGCTGTAATCAATAAGCTTGGCTATTTCTTTTTTCACCATCTCTTTATTTATCATTGAGAATGGCAGCCCCTTTGGCAGTATATCGCTAAGAAGCACCCTTCCAACCGTGGTATCAACCAATTTACCATCAATCCTTACCTTTATCTTTGCATGGATATCAAGCTCATCTGCATCATAGGCAATCCTGACTTCAATCGGGTCATAGAATATCTTGCCTTCTCCCTTTACGCCTGTTTTCTCCTTTGTAAGATAATAACATCCTAAAACCATATCCTGTGAAGGCACCATAATCGGCTTCCCATTAGCAGGTGAAAGTATGCTGTTAATGGACATCATCAATACCCGCGCCTCAATCTGAGCCTCAACAGAAAGCGGCACATGAACTGCCATCTGGTCGCCGTCAAAGTCCGCATTAAATGCAGCGCAGACCAAAGGATGTAGCCTTATTGCCTTGCCCTCCACAAGTACAGGGTCAAATGCCTGTATGCCGAGCCTGTGCAGTGTCGGCGCCCTGTTTAAGAGGACAGGATGCTCCCTTATCACCTCTTCAAGGACGTCCCATACCTCTTTTCTTTCCTTCTCCACTAATTTCTTTGCGCTCTTTATAGTAGTTGCATATCCATTTTCCTCAAGCTTGTGGAAGATAAACGGCTTAAAGAGCTCAAGCGCCATCTTCTTTGGCAGACCGCACTGATGCAGTTTTAATTCAGGGCCTACAACAATAACTGACCTGCCTGAATAATCAACCCTCTTTCCGAGGAGGTTCTGCCTGAATCTTCCCTGCTTGCCTTTCAGCATATCGCTCAGGGATTTTAACGGCCTCTTATTAGGTCCGCGGATAACCCTTGCGCGTCTGCCGTTGTCAAAGAGCGCATCAACAGCCTCCTGCAGCATCCTCTTTTCATTTCTTATAATTACAGCAGGGGCATTCAGCTCATAGAGCCTCTTTAATCTGTTGTTCCTGTTTATAACGCGCCTGTATAAGTCGTTTAGATCAGAGGTTGCAAACCTGCCGCCGTCTAAGGGCACGAGCGGCCTTAGTTCAGGAGGAAGAACAGGTATTACATCAAGTATCATCCACTCAGGCTTGTTGCCTGATTTCTTAAATGACTCTACTACCTTGAGCCTCTTGGTCAGCTTCTTCTTAACTGCAGTTGAAGTGGCAATCTTTATCTTATTGCGGAGCTCCTCCCATAACGCATCTATATTAACCCTCTTTAAGAGCTCCTTTATTGCCTCTGCGCCCATCTCTGCACGGAAGCTGCTTCCATACTCGGAAACAAGAGAGTGGTATTTCTCCTCACCGACAAGTTCCTTCTCTTTTAAAGGTGAATCTCCCTGATCAATTACAACATACTCTTCAAAATATAAAACCCTTTCAAGCTGTTTCAGGGTCATATCAAGGAGATTGCCTATCCTGCTCGGCAAACCTTTTAAAAACCAGATATGTGCAACAGGGCTCGCAAGCTCAATGTGGCCGAGCCTTTCGCGGCGCACCTTGGACTGTATAACCTCAACACCGCACTTATCGCAGACAATGCCGCGATGCTTCATCCTCTTATACTTTCCGCAGTTGCATTCCCAGTCCTTTGTCGGCCCGAATATCTTGGCGCAGAACAGTCCGTCACGCTCTGGCTTAAATGACCGGTAATTAATGGTCTCTGGCTTCTTGACCTCGCCATAAGACCATGAACGGATCTTCTCAGGCGATGTCAATCTTATCCTTATAGCATCAAAACTGACCGGCTCTTTTGCTTTTTCAAAAAGGGTATTTATGTCTTGCAATGTATGCCCTCCTGTTTAATCTTCCTTGCTCTGTTTAATCTTCCTTGCTCTGTTTAATTAATTCTACATCAAGGCAAAGGCTCTGCAGTTCTTTTATCAATACGTTAAACGACTCTGGCAGGCCTGCCTCAAGGTAATTCTTTCCCTTAACGATTGCCTCGTAAATCTTGGAACGACCGGGCACATCATCAGATTTTATTGTAAGGAACTCCTGCAGCGAATATGTAGCGCCATAAGCCTGAAGCGCCCAGACCTCCATTTCTCCTAATCTCTGGCCGCCAAACTGCGCCTTGCCGCCGAGCGGCTGCTGGGTGACAAGCGAGTAAGGTCCAATAGACCTTGCATGTATCTTGTCATCAACAAGGTGATGCAGCTTCAGCATATACATATATCCAACTGTAACTTCCCTGTCAAAGGACTTGCCTGTCCTTCCGTCATAAAGGGTTATCTGGCCGCTTGTAGGAAGCTTTGCCTTCCTCAGCATCTCTTTTATCTCTGATTCTGTCGCTCCTTCAAAGACAGGTGATGCAACATAAAGGCCAAGCGTCCCTGCCGCCCATCCAAGATGTGTTTCAAGTATCTGCCCAACATTCATTCTTGAAGGCACTCCGAGCGGATTTAATACGATCTCTACAGGCGTCCCGTCTGGCAAATAAGGCATATCCTCTTCAGGCAGGATGCGGGATACAACGCCCTTATTCCCATGCCTTCCAGCCATCTTATCGCCGACAGAGAGCTTCCTCTTCATTGCAATATAGACCTTAACAAGCTTGATAACACCAGGCGGAAGTTCATCGCCTTTTTTAAAACGGCTCATTCTTTCATCAAAGATTGTTTGTAAGATATCAATCTGGTCATTTGTTGACCTTTCTATCTCCTCTAATTTCTCCTGATACTCTGGATCAGCTAACTGTATGTTTTCAAGGTCTCTGTCAGAAATAGCGTCCAATAGCGACTGCGTAAACTTTTTCTTTTTGTTCAAAATAACATCGCCTGTTTCAGAATCAATTACATCCTCGGCAGCAGTCTGACCCGACACAATTTCCTTTATCTTTTTGTATTTTTCTTCCTCTATAATCCTAAGCTCATCCTGATAATCCCTCTGCAGCCTCTGCATATCATCGTTCTCAATGCTCTTTGTCCTCTCGTCCTTTTCAACGCCTTTTCTTGAGAATATCTTAACATCAACTACAGTGCCCTCTATGCCAGGAGGAACGTTCAAAGAAGCATCCTTAACATCCCCTGCCTTCTCGCCAAAGATTGCCCGAAGCAGCTTTTCTTCAGGGGTTAACTGAGTCTCGCCCTTAGGTGTAACCTTGCCTATAAGGATATCACCCGGCTTTACCTCTGCGCCTATGCGTATTATGCCGCTTTCATCAAGGTTTCTTAAGGCATCTTCACTGACATTTGGAATATCCCTTGTGATCTCCTCCTTGCCGAGCTTCGTATCCCTTGACTCAATCTCAAACTCCTCAATGTGCAGGGAGGTAAACCTGTCTTCCTTCACAAGCTTTTCGCTTATCAATATTGCGTCTTCAAAGTTGTATCCCTCCCATGGCATGAATGCAACAAGGACATTCCTTCCGAGGGCAAGCTCTCCAAGCTCGGTTGCAGGGCCGTCTGCCAGTACATTGCCCTTTACAACCCTGTCACCAACAGAAACAATCGGCTTCTGATTTACACAGGTATTCTGATTTGAGCGCTTGAACTTAATGAGATTATATACATCAAGGTCGCTCTCCGGCGACTCTCCCTCTTTTGACCTGACCTTTCTTCCTGAGCTGTCTGCCTTTACAACGATCCTTGTGGCATCAATGCTCTCAACATAACCGCTTCTCTTTGTCAAAACCACGATGCCTGAGTCTCTCGCAACAATCTCTTCCATTCCTGTGCCGACATAGGGTGCATCAGTGCTTAATAAAGGAACTGCCTGCCTCTGCATATTTGAACCCATTAAGGCACGGTTTGCGTCGTCGTTTTCCAAAAATGGGACAAGGGCTGTGGCAATGCTGACTATCTGTTTTGGCGAAACATCCATAAATTCTACCTTTTCAGGCGGAACAAGGACAAAATCGCTTTTATGTCTTGCAGATATGCTCTCTGATGTTAAATGCCCCCTGCTGTCAACAGGTGAGTTTGCCTGTGCAACAACATAGTCCTCGCCGTCTACTGCAGAGAGATATACTATATCATCTGTTATCTTGCCGTTTACAACCTTTCTGTAAGGCGTCTCTATGAAACCGAATTCATTTACCCTTGCATAGGTTGAAAGTGATGTTATCAAGCCTATATTCGGACCTTCAGGGGTTTCAATCGGGCATATCCTGCCGTAGTGCGTTGGGTGAACATCCCTGACCTCAAAGCCTGCCCTCTCCCTTGTTAAACCGCCGGGACCGAGTGCGCTTAATCTTCTTTTATGTGTAATCTCAGCAAGCGGATTTGTCTGGTCCATAAACTGCGAAAGCTGGCTGCTTCCGAAAAATTCTTTTACTGCTGCAATAACAGGCTTGGCATTTATAAGGTCGTGCGGCAGTATCGTATCCATATCAAGGATATTCATCCTCTCCTTTATTGCCCGCTCCATCCTCACTAAACCTACCCTGAACTGATTCTCAAGGAGCTCGCCTACTGATCTTATCCTTCTGTTTCCAAGATGATCTATGTCATCTATCTCGCCTTTGCCTACCCTGAGATTAAGAAGGTATCTTATGACCTCAATAATATCCTCTGGCGTCAATACCCTTTTTTCAATCGGAATGTCCAGCTTCAATTTTTTATTCAGCTTCATCCTGCCCACAGGAGAAAGGTCATATCTCTTCGGGTCATAAAAGAGGCTCTCAAAGAGGTGCTTGGCTGTCTCAATGGTGGGCACCTCGCCAGGCCTTAATCTCTTATATATCTCTACCATTGCCTCTTCCTTAGAACCCACCTTATCCATCAGCATGGTATCCCTTATTGATGGTATAACCTGAATGCCGTCTATATAAAGGGCATTAAATTTCTCAAGCTTTGTCTTCTGAATCTTATTTAATGCCTCATCTGTAACCTTTTCATTAGCGCCAATGAGCACCTCGCCTGTTGCAGGGTCCACAACATCATGAAGGACTATTCTTTCAATAAGCTCTTCCCTTGAAATTGGTATTTCTGCAACACCTGCAGACTCCATCTTTTTTAAGATGGCCTTATTTATCCTGCTTCCCTCTTTTACAATAACCTCTCCGCTCTTCTTATCCACTATATCCATTGGTGCGCGGTTGCCAATAAGGACATCAGGGTTCAGTTTTCTTAGGAATTTTCCCTTACTTATTATTATGTCTTCTATAGGATAGTAAATCTTAAGAAGCTGCTCTGATGTATAGCCCATTGCCTTAAGCAGTATTGTAACAGGCATCTTCCGCCTTCTGTCAATACGCACATACACTGTATCCTTTACATCAAACTCAAAATCAAGCCATGAACCTCTATATGGTATTATCCTTGCTGAATAGAGTATCTTGCCGCTCGCATGGGTCTTGCCCTTGTCATGCGAAAAGAACACACCGGGCGACCTGTGAAGCTGGCTCACAACAACCCTTTCAGTTCCATTAATTATAAATGTGCCTGTATCGGTCATAAGCGGGAGTTCGCCAAGATAGACCTCCTGCTCCTTTATATCCTTAACCCTTTTTGCGCCGCTTTCAGCGTCTTTCTCGCTTAAAATCAGCCTTACCTTGATCTTCATCGGAGCTGCATAATTCATTCCCCTCTCAATGCACTCCCTTATGTCGTACTTGGACTCGCCAATAGAGGATTCTATATATTCTATTGTTGCCGTGTCATTAAAATCTACTATGGGAAATATGCTCAAAAAGGCAGCCTGCAGACCTGTATCCTCTCTCTTTTCAGGCGCAATGTCTTTTTGCAGAAACCGGTCATAGGACTTTTTCTGAATTTCTATAAGATTAGGAATATCAAGTTTTACAGGCACCTTTGATAAATCCTTTCTCGTCCTTTTTGTGACCCTCTGGGTCTGGTTCATTATTTCCTCCAAAAAAATATTTTATGTAAGTTACTACAATGAAAATTAAATCTTGCTTATAGCAATTCTGTCATTCCCGCACAGGCGGGAATGACAAAGAATGCCCACTATATTAAACAGTTTCTACTTTATCTCTACCTTTGCGCCAGCCTCTTCAAGTTTAGCCTTGAATTTATCAGCATCTTCTTTTGAGATGCCTGTTTTCAGCGGTTTTGGCGCTCCATCAACAATATCCTTTGCCTCTTTTAAACCGAGGCTTGTAAGCTCCCTGACTACCTTGATGACCTGAATTTTTTTGTCTCCAGCACCTACAAGGATTACATCAAATGCAGTCTTTTCCTCTGCTGGCGCTGCGCCTGCTGCTGCGCCAGGGGCTGCCGCTGCCACCGGGGCTGCCGCTGTTACACCGTATTTCTCCTCAATCTTTTTCACCAATTCTGCAAGTTCAATAACCTTCATGTTATCAATATAATTTAAAACATCATCCATTGTTAAATCTGCCATTTTTAAAATCTCCTTTTATATTTTATATTTTTAATTTTTTAATTTTCACTTATCCAGCCTTTGCCTTCTGCTCCTTCACAGCGTTTAAGGCATAAGCAAATTTCATTATAATACCATTCAGGGAACCAGCAAGGCCATAGATCGGCGACTTCAGGCTGCCCATGAACTTTGCAATCAGCACATCCTTTGACGGCAGTGCTGCCAGCATCTTAAGCTCATTTAAATCAGCTATCTTATTCTCTACTAAGCCTGCCTTTATCTTAAGCTTATCTTCCTTCTTTGCAAATTCAGTTAATACCTTCAGCATGGATAAAGAGTCGTCATAGCTTATAGCAACCCCGACAGGACCGCTGAAATGCTCCTTAAGCCCTTCCATAGGGGTTCCTTCAGCAGCCTTGCTGGCAAGTGTATTTTTCATTACCTTATAGTCAGCCTTTGCCCCGCGCAGTTTTACTCTAAGCTCGGTCATCTTTTCAACATCAAGACCGCGGTAGTCTGTCAGGACTGCTACCTTCGCCTTTGTAAATCTCTCGCGGACCTCTGAAATAATCTCTGCCTTCTCTGCCTTCTTCAATAAGATATCCCTCCTTTCCAAATAATCAGAGCAACTGTCACTTTCAAAAAGCGCTGTCTATAGATTCATCTCTACAATAAACTATAGTCGTAATTTCTTTGCTTCAGTCTAAACAGGCAGCCGGTAAGGCAATTAAGTTTATCCCCTGCGGATTAATGCCAGCGGGGTCTCACGCCTATTGTCTCTGACTAAAATAGATTTAACCTGCCCTCATTCCAGTGAGGGTCTTCGACCTTTCTTATGCAAACATATTTGCAACTAATATTGGATCAACCTTTACGCCAGGACCCATTGTTGAGGATAAGGTGATGCTTTTCAGATAGCGGCCCTTGCTTGAGGCTGGCTTTGCCTTCATTATGGATTCCAGTATAACATTCATGTTATCCAAAAGCTGCTTGCCGTCAAATGACGCCTTTCCAACAGGCACATGCACTATGCCTGCCTTGTCAACCTTGAAATCAGCCCTTCCCTGCCTTATCTCTTTAATTATTTTTGCGAGGTCAAAGGTAACAGTGCCGATCTTCGGATTCGGCATCAATCCCCTTGGGCCCAAAATCTTGCCGAGCTTTCCAACCATGCCCATTAAATCCGGTGTTGAAATAACACTGTCAAAATCCATCCAGCCCTTTGATATCTTTTCAGCAAGGTCTTCTGCGCCAATATAATCAGCGCCTGCGTCCTTTGCCTCTTTTTCCTTCTCGCCCTTTGCAAAGACCGCGATTCTGACCTTTTTCCCTGAGCCGTGCGGAAGGACAACAGAGCCCCTGACCATCTGATCAGAGTGCTTTGGATCAACACCAAGCCGCAATGCCATGTCCACGCTCTCATTAAACTTTGCATAGACACATTTTTTAACCAGATCTACAGCATCCTCCAGCTTATAGAGCTTCTCAATATCGACATTTTTTAGAGACTCTTGATATTTTTTCCCTGCCATTTTAAAACTCCTCTCAACCGATTATTTCAATTCCCATGCTTCTTGCGGTTCCTTCTATTATCTTAACAGCCCCTTTTAAATCTGCTGCATTCAAATCCTGCATCTTTGTCCTTGCAATCTCGTTAACCTGCGCAGACGAGACCTTTCCAACCTTCTCCTTGTTAGGTTTTCCCGAGCCCTTGATAATGCCTGCTGACTTCTTTAGCAGCTCTGCCGCAGGCGGTGTTTTTGTTATAAAAGTAAATGACCTGTCATTATATACAGTAATTATTACAGGTATTACTGTATCGCCGTCCTTCTGCGTCCTTGCATTAAAACTCTTGCAAAACTCCATGATATTTACACCGTGCTGGCCCAATGCAGGACCAACAGGAGGCGCTGGATTTGCCTTTCCAGCAGGTATCTGCAGCTTGATATTTGCAACTATTTCCTTTGCCATATTTTTCTCCTTCTTAAATATTATCTATTGCCTATGTTTTAAAACTGTTCAAAAAGCTCCTATAGCCTATAGCCCTTAGCCTTTTGCCCTTAGCCTTATTTACACCTTTTCCACCTGCAGAAAATCCAGCTCAACAGGCGTTGACCTTCCAAATATGCTCACCATAACCCTTAATTTTCTATGGTCAATATCTATATCATCTATTGCGCCTGTAAAACCGAGGAACGGCCCGTCTGCAATGCGGACATTGTCGCCCTTTTGAAACTGCGACTTTGTCTTCGTAAGGGTAACGCCTGTATCCATCTGCTTTCTTATATTCTCTACTTCATCATCTGTAAGCGGTGACGGTTTATTATTGCTGCCGATAAAGCCTGTCACCTTTGGAATATTATTTATCAGGTGCCATGTTTCATCAGAAAGATCCATTTCTATTAAGACATATCCCGGGAAAAATTTCTTGGTAGAAACCCTCTTTTTCCCCTCCTTTAGCTCCACTACATTCTCTGTAGGAACAAGAACCTGAGCTATCTTATCCTCTAATTTTAATGTCTTTATCTTTTCCTCTATACTTGCCTTCACCCTTCCTTCAAAACCAGAATAGGTGTGAATCGCATACCACTTTTTTGTCATTAATTTTGCTCCATATCTTAATCTTACTTTACTACATATTTAATTATCTTGGTCAGACCTAAGTCAACACCCGAAAGGAATACAGATACAACAATAACCACTACGACAACAACAACTGACGAGCTGATGGTCTCTTCTCTTGTGGGGAAGGTTATCTTTTTTATCTCTCCCCTTACCTCTTTTAAAAATTCCTTTATTTTTTCAAGCATATTATCCTGTCTCTTTCCCCAAAAAAAATCTTTGGCAGGCCAGGAGGGATTCGAACCCCCAACACCCGGTTTTGGAGACCGGCGCTCTAGCCGTTAGAGCTACTGGCCTGTTATTTGGTCTCCTTATGTAAAGTATGCGCCTTGCAGAACTTGCAATATTTTTTAAGCTCAAGCTTCTCCGATGTATTCCTCTTATTTTTCATTGTTGAATAATTTCTCTCCTTGCACTGTGTGCAAGCTATTGTAATTATTTCACGCATCTTAATTTACTCCTTACTCTATTATTTGTGTTACTACGCCTGCGCCTACTGTCCTGCCGCCTTCTCTT
>CAKKRA010000393.1 GCA_919902475.1 Nitrospiria bacterium | reverse complement strand
GGATAGACTGTAGTATTTTGTTCTACTTGCTTCCAAAGCATCTATCGCTGTTTTAACAGCGCTGAAATTTGCATTTACTTCACTTGCCTTGGCTGTTGTATTTGGAGTGAAGCTATACGGAATATTTACTGCTGCATAAGCAAGAACAGTAATCCCTAAAAATACAACCATCAGCAGGCCAGCTACCTGCCGCATAGAAAACCTTTTCCTTGATAAATATTTCCTGATTCTCATTTTCCATCCCCCTTAAATAAATTAATATTTTTCCTTTAATCTAACCCCAGTTACCCTGCTCCCAATTCATCTGGTCCCAGTTGCTATTGCTATTATTGCTTGAGCCGCCCCCGGAACTGCCACCTCCACCGCCACCGCCGCAGCCTGATAGAATTACAAGCAGCAGGCAGCAAAACAGAAATCTTTTGAGCACCTTCCCCTCACCTCCCATTCTTTCAAAAAACTTTTTATATAGGTTTAAATATCTTAGAGCACTTGTGGGTTTGAAGCTTCCCATCTTTTGAGTTGTATATTGGCCTAATTATAATCGCTCATCTTTCTTGATAGCCAATCAGCATACTCAGAGGGGCTGTTTGGCTCCATCCACACGTCAATTTTCTTTTCTGTAAGCAGCTTAATTCTGCACTTGCGAAGCGTATCAGCTCCGCTTTTACGACATATCCCACGAATCCACCCCTCTGGCCGACCGTAATTTGCTGTAAAATCTGATAATGCAGCATTATATTTTTCTGCATGAACAATTTGTGTTTTACCTTTTCCCTTCTCAACTTTTTCAACAAGTGAGGCAAGATTATCTAACGCATTTTCAACCTCTACCAAGTAAGCCTTTAGCCTTAATTCCATGAGTTCCCGTCCGCCGGGCAGCCTGAATAACTTATTTCTCTGAGCTACATACTTTGTAAACACAATTGAGGCTTGGGGATATCTTGAGACTTCAAAAATTCTAAAATAGTTCATTGCATCATTAGATATATTAATTTTCTCAACCATTTCCTTTGCCATAGGCACATACTTGCTCTTTGGAGCATTCTTAATAACCTCCTCAGCCTTGCTTTTAGCAGCAGAATATTTTGATTGATTGAAAAGAGCTTCCGCTTCTTCATAAGGTTTCTTGCCTGTATCGCAGGAGGCTATTAAGACACAACTTAAAAATAATAGGATGCCTATTGCAAATTTATCTCTCATGCTTTCCTCTGCTTCATTTGAAATTTTCTAAGGCTATTTCTTGTTTTCCAGCA
>CAKKRA010000392.1 GCA_919902475.1 Nitrospiria bacterium | reverse complement strand
AGGCTTTATCTTTTTGCAGGAGGCATCCTCGCAGTTGTTACTGTGGTTATTGTCCTTCTATCAATAATGGAGGCAATAGCGCCGAGGCTTTTGAATCTGCCCTATCACCATGACCCTTATGATTTATTAACAGAGCTTCCTGATGCAGGAATATTTTTCGGCCTCTTTATCCTCGGCATATTTTCAACAGGCTGGGCGCTCGGTATAGACATGCTTGCAAGGCATGATGAGACAAAAGGGATTTTATCAGAGAATATAGAGAAGATATACTGGTTCGGCATTGTCTGCCTCTTGGCGTCATTATTAATGATTACAATTCACCTTATTATTGGATAAAGATATGAATAAATGGATTAAAAGCAGCATATTTCTGATATTGATGGTTGCCATTGCATTAGGCAGTTCAATATATAAGAAAACGCACAAGATTGAGAAATGCGATTTTGACGGCGTTCACATCAAACCTGTATATCAGGTGGATATAATCTTAAAGGATAATGCAGTAAAAAAGTTTGATTCTATATACTGCGCTTATATGTGGCTTTCTCAAAATAAGGACGCTGTCTCTTATGTAAGGGTTACAGACGAGGTGACAAGTGAGAAGATAGACTCATCCATTGCCTATTATGTGGAGAGTGAGATTATAACGAATAATGTGAATAACAATAAGGTTCATGCATTCTTAAAGCTTGAAGACGCAGAGAAGCATGCAAAAAGTTATAAAGGGAGGATTGTTAAGAATCCCTTTGAAAAGATTTTTGGAGGCGGGAATAAAGATGAAAAGAAATAATTTGAAAAAGATAATAGCTGTTTTTTTAATATCAGGCTTGCTCGGATTTTCTTTGAGTCAGGAAGGTTGCTATAAGTCATCTGATAATGTAACAACAAAGCTCGGCGGCCCTGCAACGGATTTTACGCTTATGGATATTAATAATAAAGATGTGAGGCTCAGCGATTTCAAAGGAAAGGCTGTAATGCTCCGCTTCTGGTCAAGCAGGTGCCCTTCATGTAAAAAAGAGATGCCTGTTGTGGAGAAGGCATACAGAAAACTTAAAGATAAGGGCTTTGTGGTGCTGGCAGTTAATATTGAAGACCCAAAAGAGGTTGCCGCAGAAACAGCAAAAAAATTGGATCTGTCTTTTCCAATCTTAATAGATAAAGGCATGACTGTAACAAAGTTATACAAGGTCTTTGCAACGCCCACAAGCTTTTTTATAGACAAAAATGGTGTAATGAAGGAGAAGGTATTAGGCGAACTTAGTGAAGAGACTATTTCTATGTATTTAGAGGGGCTGATTTAAAATTTATCTGCACTCTTATATTCCCTTGCATACTCCACATAGACCCTTGCTGCATCCTTTATCCTTTCAACCTCTTCAGCTTTTAACTGCCTGATTAGCTTTCCGGGCACGCCAAGGACAAGGGAATTTGGCGGCACTTCAAAGCCTTCTGTTACAACCGTTCCAGCGCCTATTACAGAATTTTCTCCGATTACTGCGCCATTCAACAGAATAGAGCCCATGCCAATTAATACATTATCCTTAATTACAGCGCCATGTATTATTGCCCCATGCCCAACTGTTACGCCATTGCCTATTACTGACGGTTTTCCAAAGTCAACATGAACAACAGCATTGTCTTGGACATTGCTTCCATCGCCGATTTGTATCTCTGCCATATCACCGCGCACAACAGAGCCAAACCATACACTTGCATCTTTGCCAATGCTGACAGAGCCGATAACTGTTGCATTCTTTGCAACAAAGGCAGAGGGGTGAATCTTTATTTTATTTTTCATGTTCATGTTTTATACTCCTTTAAAATAGGATTTCTGTCTAAAGAATATTTTCCTTATCTCTTCTGCAATAAATAAAAACACTGCAAATGGAATTAGTATCAGCCATATATTAGCAGCAATTGGCGCTGTAGCAAATATCATGTTTCCCAATGGATGGTAGACAATAAAAATCTGTAATAATATCTCAAATGCTATTCCGATAAATATCAGTTTATTTGAAAAGAGACCTATCTTAAATACAGATTCTCTAAATGAGCGGCAGGCAAAGACATTGGCAACCTGTGTTACAATTATTGCTGTAAGGCATGCTGTTGTTGCCTGCATATAAAGCAGATTATCTGACGGCAGCATCTGTCCCCATTGCCAGCCGCCTGATTTTAAGATATAGAAAAATCCAAAGAGCCCTGCTGCTGCCTCAATAGGGCCAAGAAAAAGATAGGCACGGGTCAAGAGTCTAAGATTAAGAAGCCTCTCCTTTGGGTCTCTCGGCGGCTGCTTCATAATACCCTCTGTAGGCTTCTCTGCGCCTAATGCAAGGGCTGGAAGCATATCTGTTCCAAGGTCAACTGCAAGTATCTGTATGATTGTTAATGGCAATGGAATCCTGAAAAGAATATAAGCAAGATATGGCACAATCTCCGGGATATTTGATGAAAAGATATAGCTTATAAATTTTCTTATATTCTCATATACTGCCCTTCCTTCTTCTATAGCATTTACAATGGTTGCAAAGTTGTCATCAAGGAGTATCATGTCAGACGCCTCTTTTGCCACATCTGTTCCTGCAATGCCCATAGCAATGCCAATATCTGCTTTTTTTAAGGCTGGTGCATCGTTCACCCCATCCCCTGTTACTGCAACCCTTTGGCCTTCCTCTTTTAGGATTGATACTACCCTCATCTTGTGCTTTGGCGTCATCCTTGAAAATATTATCTCTTTCTCAGTCAGTCTTTCCCTAAGATCTTTATCGCTCATCCTTACAAACTCGTGCCCCTCTATTACAACAGGGTTTCCCTTAGCGAGTCCTATCTCCTTTGCAATAGCAACAGCAGTCCTGCTTGCATCTCCTGTTATCATTATTATCTTTATACCTGCCTCATGGCATTTTTTTATTGCCTCAGATACCTCTGGCCTTGGCGGGTCTTCAATGCCGATTAACCCAACGAAGACCATACCCTTCTCAGGTTCAGAGTCAGGAGTTTGGAGTTCAGAGTAAGCAAAGGATAAAACCCTTAATCCCTTGTCCATCAAAGAGTGATAGGCATCTGTTATCTCTTTTTTTGATGCTTCGTTCAAAAGCGTTATTTCTTTATTTCGTAATATATATTTGCAAATGGGCAGTACACTTTCCATAGCGCCCTTTGTAAAAGCAATGAAACGGGGAAGCGGGGAAGGGGAGAATGGGGGAGTATCAAGTATTTTATTAACAGTCGTCATCCTCTTTCTCTCTGAATCAAAGGGTATTTCATGTACGCGCTCTGATTGTAATTCTCCGATATTTTCCCTTGCGTATTTAAGGAGCGCTGTTTCTGTTGGGTCTCCTTTGTATTCGCCATTTATAAACCGTGCATTATTACAGAGATAGGCTGTCTTCAACAGGGTATTTGCCTCAGCCCATTTCTCCTTGCCACCTGCCCCTTGTTTCTCTGCTGTCCATACCTCTTTAACCTCCATTCGGTTCTGTGTAAGTGTCCCTGTTTTATCTGTGCATATAACTGTTACAGAGCCGAGTGTTTCTACTGATGTTAGGGTCTTAATCAATGCCTTTTTCTTTGCCATCCTCTGACTGCCCATGGCAAGGGAGAGCGTTACTGTTGGAAGGAGGCCTTCAGGCACATTTGCAACGATTATGCCTACGGCAAAGATAAAGTTTTCCCAGAACCCGATTCCAATCAGATGGCCGATAAAAAAGAATAGAACACCCATTATTGTTGACAGAAAGGCTATAATCCGGGTTACCTTAACAATCTCCTTTTGTAAAGGGCTTAAGCCTGCTTCAACAGCGCTTGTAAGATGGGCTATGCGGCCGAACTCTGTAGCCATGCCTGTTGCAAACGCTATCGCCTTGCCAGAGCCGCTAACAACTGTCGTCCCTGCAAAGGCAATATTCCTGCTCTCAATTATTTCGCCTTCGCATGGTTTATGCTGAGCAGGCACAGGCTCAGATTCACCTGTTAAGGATGCATTATTCAGCATAAGATATGTTGTGTCTATGAGCCTTGAATCCGCGGGCACCTTATTGCCCTCTGAAAGTATGATTAAATCACCTGGCACGACATCCCTTGCAGATATCTCCCTTTCTTTCCCTTCCCTTATTACCTTTACATAAAAAGGCAGTAGGAGCCTTAATTTTTCAATGGATTTTTCAGCCCTGTATTCCTGCACAAATGTAAAGAGAGCATTAATGAATATTACACCTGTTATTGCTAATCCAAGTGTAAGCATCCCTTCCCCTGGATGCAGGATTTCAGATAAAATGGCAAGGCCTGCGCCTATCCAGAGGAGTATGGCAAGAAAATGTGTAAACTGTTTTAGAAATCTGATGAATAGAGAGGTTTTTTTGACTTCCTCGATTTCATTCAGTCCAAATTCTGAAAGACGTTTTTTGGCCTCTTTCTCGGTAAGCCCGTTCTCAGATGTAACAAGATTGTGAAGGACTTCTTCTTTTGTAAGGTTATTTATTTTCATGGAAAGGTTTAAAAATTATCATATCGCAGGGCGCCTCCCTTAGCACTGCCTCTACTGGATTACCTTTCAATATAGAACTCAAAAGGCTCCTTTCGCTTGCGCCCATTATAATAAGGTCATGCCTTTTTGAGGCAGCCTCTATTGTTATGCTTCTTGCAACAGCGCCCGGTAAAAGTTTTTCTTCATATTCAATCTTGTGTTTTTTAAGATGTTTCATGAAATCCGCAATATTTTCAGGCAGCCGCTTTTCCCATTCAATTGGCGTGATATGTATCTCTCCGTGAAGGAATTTTGTTATAGGTTTTGTTGCATGAAAGACAAAGACCTTTGAGCCAAATGCCTCAGCCATCTTTGCGATAAAATGCGCCCTTTCCTTTATATGGCCATTCCTTCCCTTTAAAGGAACAAGTATCTTATCAGGGTGAAGCCTTCCCATGTGGACAACCCTTACAAGGGCAACAGAGCACGGAAGGTTTATTGACAGCCTTCTTGCAAAGGTGCCTGCATAGAACCTCTTTTCAATATCCTCTCTTCTTGTTGCAGCAAAGGCAACATCAATGCCTTCATGTTTAACAATCTTCTCAATCTCTTTTAAAGGGCTGCCTGTCTCTGTTATGCTTTCCACATGAACATCTGCCTCCCTTGCCTTCATAAACAGTCTTTTTACAGCATCTTCTGCCATGCTGATACTTGATGCAGCCATGCCTTTTTCTGCAATAAAGCAGATGTACAGTTTTGCCCTGCAAGTCTGTGCAAGGCTCAGGGCATATCTTGCGGATATCTCTGAGTTGATGTGTTCGTTGACTGCTGCTATGATTTTCTTATACATAAGAATAATTGGAAAAGACTATTAAACGCTTACTGAGTGGTTTCTGTTTAAACACTGGATTTTGAAAATTGTATCATACAATAAAGGGAAATTCAAAGATTAAGAGGATTTACTTTTTGGGAGTTGATAAATTTTAGTTACTGATAGTATAATACCGCCATGTCATTAGTTTTAGGCATTGAGAGCTCATGTGATGAAACCTCTGCTGCTGTTGTTGAAGATGGGAGAAAGGTTCTTTCTAACATCATTTCATCGCAGATAGATATTCATAACAAATACGGCGGTGTTGTGCCTGAACTT
>CAKKRA010000391.1 GCA_919902475.1 Nitrospiria bacterium | reverse complement strand
TAACCCTGATGGATACATCAGTCTTGTTATCTTTTCCATAGCTCTTTTCTGACAGCTCTGCTATTGAGGCAATTATAGGTTTAAAGAGGTCGCTGTCATAATTACTCTTCACGCCCTGACATACAGCAGCAAGCCTCTCAATGCCCATGCCTGTATCTATGCTCGGCTTTGGCAGAGGGTTCAATCTTCCATCCTTTAATCTTTCATACTGCATAAAGACGAGGTTCCATATCTCAAGAAATCTGTCGCAGTCGCACCCAACCTTGCACTCAGGCCTGCCGCAGCCGACATCATGCCCCTGGTCAATTAGTATCTCAGAGCAAGGACCGCATGGACCAATATCGCCCATCTGCCAGAAATTATCCTTTTCACCGAGCCTCACAATCCGTTCTGAAGGAACACCTATTTTATCCCTCCAGATTGCCTCTGCCTCATCATCCTTTTCATACACACTTACATAAAGCTTATCCTTTGGCAATTTCAAGACCTCAGTCAGAAGCTCCCATGCCATTTCAATGGCCTCTTCCTTAAAATAGTCGCCAAAGGAAAAATTCCCAAGCATCTCAAAAAATGTATGGTGCCTTGCTGTCCTTCCAACATTTTCCAAATCATTATGCTTGCCGCCAGCCCTTATGCACTTCTGGACACTTACAGCCCTCTTGTATTCTCTCTTTTCATTTCCTGTAAATACAGATTTGAACTGTACCATGCCGGCATTTGTAAAAAGGAGCGTAGGATCAGAAAACGGAATGAGTGAAGAACTTAATACATGGGTATGCCCCTTTTGAACAAAATAATTTATAAAACTATTTCTAAGCTCCTTTGATTTCAATCACCATCTCTCCCAAAGTAACAGTTTAGTCATTATTACGAATGCCTAAACTTCAATGCAAAATGCAAATTTTAAATTGAAAATTGTAAAATTTTAGGACTTCTTCTTTCTAAACTTGCATTTTTCATTTTGCAATTTACAATTTTCAATGATGTTTAGCAGTTTACTCTAAACTGCTAAACAGTCACCTCCCAAGATCTCGTTTATTATTTCGTATGAAAAGCCCCTTTGCGCTAAAAAGCTGTAAAGCCTTCTTTTCTTTTTCTCTTCTGGCATGTCCTTCTGCATCTTGGCTTTTGAATTTAGCGCATCAATTACAAGAGACCTTTCACTGTACTTATTATATATCTCTTTTAAAGTTTTATCTACAATATCTTTTGATATGCCTTTTTTTAGCAGCTCACTGCGGAGAATTATCGGGCCTATACGTCTTGTGCGCACCCTGCTCTCTGCCCAGTTGAAAGCAAAGTCAGCATCATTGATATAATTATATTCCTCTAAACCCTGAACTACATCTTCAATTGTCTTATCTGAAAACTTCTTCTCTTTTAATTTATCAATTAATTCCTTTTTGCTCCTCTGCCTGTAGGAAAGGAATCTGTAAGCAGCATCTTTTGCCTTTTTTATTTCATCAGTCATAAGACTTTTCAAATGGCGGCATTGCGGCTTCGTAAAAAGCTCTTAATTTATTTTACTGAGCCGAATCTCTCTATCTTTACCTCCCCCTCATCAACCTTCTTTGGCCCCCTCTCTCCTTTGGAAGCAGGATCCCATGCAAGGTCAGAGGTTGACTGGATGCCCTTAACCTTTAATGCAAAATCCTCTGGTTTTGTGCATCTGCGAAGCGCCTCTTCATATGTGATAAGCTCCCTCATATACAGGTTCATCAATGCCTGGTCAAAGGTCTGCATGCCATACTGTGATGTTCCTGCGGTTATATATTCATGAATCTTCCTTGTCTTGTCTGCATCTATTATACATTCCTTTATGGTCTCTGTTACAACCATGACCTCTGCTGCTGGAACACGTCCCTTGCCGTCTGCCCTTGGTATCAGACGCATTGAGATAACACCTTTTAAGATTGATGCAAGCTGCAGCCTCACCTGCTTCTGCTGATACGGCGGGAAGACTGCAATTATACGGTTTATTGTCTCTGTTGCATCAACTGTATGAAGTGTGCTTAAAACAAGGTGGCCTGTCTCTGCTGCTGTCAAGGCGGTTGATATGGTCTCAAAGTCCCTCATCTCGACGACAAGAATAACATCCGGGTCATGGCGCAGGGCGCTTCTTAATGCGCCGCTGAACGACTCTGTATCTGCTCCAATCTCCCTCTGATTAACAATGCTCTTTTTATCCCTGTGCAGAAATTCAATAGGATCCTCAATAGTCATTATATGCTCTGTTCTGGCTGCATTGATATAATCAATCATCGCAGCCAAGGTTGTAGATTTACCGCTGCCTGTTGTGCCTGTAACAAGTATAAGCCCCCTCTGCTCATTGGCAAGCTTCTCAACAACAGGGGGAAGATTAAGCTCCTCAACAGTCATTATCTTCATAGGCACAACCCTGAAGACAATCCCGATTGTACCCCTCTGCTGAAAGACATTTACCCTGAACCTTCCAAGACCTGGAACGCTGTATGCAAGGTCAAGCTCATTTCTCTCTTTAAACTTCTGCTTCTGTGGATTGCTCATAATGCCGAATGCAACTGATACAGCATCCTCCTGAGTAATCCTGTTGTGCTCTATCATAGGCGTTAGCCTGCCGTCAATCCTCAACACAGGCGGACTGCCGACCTTGCAGTGGATATCAGATGCCCTGCGCTCAGAGGCAGTTTTAAGGAGTTCATTTATATTCATATTAAACCTCCATGAAGAATCCTAATTTCAAAACCGAATCGGAGAAACGCTTCAATTTATTATATTAAGCCGTCACAGCCTTAGGCGCTGCTGTCCCCTTTACTGCAGGCGCTGCCTGCTTTTTCTCCTCTGCCTTTGGCCTGTTTGCAAGGCCGAACATTTCTTTAATCTTACTCTCTATCTCATTTGCGGAAGCAGCATTATCTTTTAGATATTTTATTGCATTCTCCCTGCCCTGTCCAATCCTCTCATCTTTATATGAATACCATGCGCCGCTCTTTGCAATGATATTCTTTTCAACGGCTAAGTCCACAACCTCTCCCATTTTTGAGATGCCTTCATTAAACATTACATCAAACTCTGCCTGCTTGAACGGCGGCGCAACCTTATTTTTTACAACCTTTACGCGCACGCGGTTTCCTATAACATCCTCGCCCTCTTTTATTGCAGAGACCTTCCTGATATCAAGCCTTACAGAGGAATAGAACTTCAAGGCATTGCCGCCTGTTGTCGTCTCTGGATTCCCGAACATCACGCCTATCTTCATCCTAATCTGATTAATGAAGATAACAGTTGTCTGGGATTTGCTTATCACAGCAGTAAGCTTTCTTAGCGCCTGGGACATAAGCCTTGCCTGCAGGCCCATGTGGGCGTCACCCATCTCGCCTTCAATCTCTGCCTTAGGCACAAGCGCTGCAACAGAATCAATGACTATTACATCAATTGCGCCGCTCCTTACAAGCATCTCCGTAACCTCAAGCGCCTGCTCGCCTGTATCAGGCTGGGAAATCAAGAGCTCATCTGTTTTTACACCAAGCTTCTTTGCATAATTTACATCTAAGGCATGCTCTGCATCAATAAAGGCTGTAGTGCCGCCTGCCTTCTGCGCCTCTGCTATGATGTGAAGCGTTAATGTTGTCTTGCCTGATGATTCAGGCCCGAATATCTCTATCACCCTTCCCCTCGGCATGCCTCCAACACCAAGCGCAATATCAAGGCCTAATGAGCCTGTTGATATAGCAGGGATGTCAGAAATAACCTCGTCTGCCCCAAGCTTCATAATAGAGCCCTTACCAAACTGTTTTTCTATCTGTGAGATTGTAAGCTCCAATGCCTTTAATTTATCCTTATTATCAACCATTTTTGCATCCCTCCTTAAAAAGTAAATAATTAATGTTATATACCCCTCTCCCTAACCCTCTCCCGCAAGGGGAGAGGGAATTTTCTTTCCCCTCCCTTGACGGGAGGGGATTAAGGGGAGGGTGATTAAAATGTCAACTTCTTCCAAACCCAAACCTTGCCAACTCAGTATAAACCGAACCCTCTGGCCTCAACTCGCTCTTCATTAGTTTTATATCCGATGCTGTAAAAAACCCAAGCTCTTTATCCTTATTCTCCTCTAAAAGTTTAACAAGCCTCTCCCTGTCCTTTTGCGACCTTATCCTGCCGAGCGTAAGATGCGGTTTAAAATCCCTCTTCTCTTTTTCAAAACCTATTTTTGATAATTCAGCATCCATCCTTTTCTGGAGGTTATCAAGAATACCATCATCCTCTATAACGTCAACCCACAGAACCCTCGGCAACTTCTGATTGGGAAATACACCTGCTCCATTTAATTTTATGTTAATTAAAGGCGTTTGTAAAGCAATCTCTTTAAGTATTATTTTTATCTCTTCAATCTGCTTTTCTTCAACATTGCCTAAGAATTTTAATGTAAGATGCATAGCCTCTATCCTTGTCCATCGGACATCAGCATCGCATTTTCTAAACATCTCCTGTAATGCCTTTATCGCATTTTTTAATTCATCCGGTATGTCAATGGAAATAAAAGAACGAATCATTGTATGTTAAGCAGTGCTCTCCTTATTATATTTAAGGCAAATTGCGAAGCCTTCATCCTTATCATTCCACGATTACCTGCAAAATTGTATCCCTTGCACCTTGTCTCTTTCCCTTTTTCAGAAATGGCAATATAAACAAGACCCACAGGTTTTTCAGGTGTGCCGCCTGTCGGCCCGGCAATGCCTGTTACACCGATGCCGAGTTCTGTGTTTGAAATCCTCCTTACGCTCTCTGCCATTGCCATTGCCACTTGCGAACTTACAGCGCCATAGGCTTTAATCAAATCATTAGAAATTTTCAGCATCTGTATCTTTGCCTCGTTGCTGTAACTAACAATCCCTCTGTCAAAGCAGGCAGAGCTTCCAGAAACATCTGTGAGCCTCTTTGAAATCAGACCGCCTGTGCAAGACTCTGCAACTGCCAATTTAGCGCCCTTTTCCATTAAAAGCCTTACAACAATCTCCTCCATCTCTTCATTATCAAAACCATATATATAATCCTTTAGTATTGCTGTAATCTTTTCCTCTAATTCTGCTGATAATCTTGATGTCTCAATCTCTGAAGCCTTAGAGGATGTTATCCTTACATCAACGCCCTTTTCACCTGCGGCAAGGCCAATCCTGATATTCTTATCTGCTGCATATAAATCGCCGATTAACTCATCTACCTTTGCCTCTGCAATACCGCAGGTTCTAATAATCCAAAGTCTAACAGCCTCTGATACATCAATCCTTTTTTTAATAAGAGGGACTGCGCCCTCTTCAAACATCCTCTGCATCTCAGCAGGGACGCCTGGCAGGCAGATTATGAGGACTTTATCATGCTCAATTGCAAAACCAGGGGCAGTGCCGATTGGGTTATCAATTACAACTGCCTTATTTGGCATCAGAGCCTGCCTTTCATTATTCTTAGGCATGGCCTTGCCCATTGATTCAAACCGCTTCTTTATTTTTTCAATGAGCTCCTCTTTTAAAACAAGCCCCCTTTTTAATGCCTTGGCAACAGCCTTTCTTGTTAAATCATCCTCTGTTGGGCCAAGGCCTCCTGTAATAATTACAACCTGCGAGCGGCTTACTGCAGCCTTTAATACAGCTTCAATATCTGATTCAGCATCTCCAACAATTGATTTAAAGCGGACATTAATGCCAAGGAGGTTTAACTGCTTTGAGATATACAAAGAATTTGTCTCTGCCTTATCCCATGAAAGGAGTTCCGAGCCTACAGCAATAAGCTCAGCCCACATAGAGCCTCACACCCTGCAGCAATATATTTGTATAAATCCCTGCTGCAATATCATCAAGCATAATCCCGAATCCGCCGTTAAATCTTTTTTCAATATCCCTGATAGGGTACGGCTTAAAAATATCAAAGAACCTGAAAAGAAAAAAACCAGCAATTATCCATCCGATCCCATTTGGGATAAGCGCCATAGCAACAAGAAGACCTAATATCTCATCAAATATAATCTGAGATGGATCTTCCTTTGCAAATAATGCCTCTGCCCTGTCAGAGAGATAAACACCAAGGGTAAAAAGAAGGAAAAGGACACCCAGATAATAAACAGGAAACAGGCTATTTATAATGAAAAAAATCCCGACTCCGATAAGACTCCCGATTGTGCCAGGCGCATAGGGAAGATAGCCTGCATAAAAGCCTGTGGCAAGGAAAATTATCAATTTATTCAAAGGCTTTTCAATAACCATTGACATCATCTGTAA
>CAKKRA010000390.1 GCA_919902475.1 Nitrospiria bacterium | reverse complement strand
TTCTCTGCATATGTTGCCAAAGCAAGTCGCAGAGCTTGGAAATAAAAAATGGGGCTTCGTTGTGACGTATGCAGACTATCTAAAGCCTGAACAGGCACAACCAGTATTGCAATCCTCTGTAGAACTTCTGGCTTTCGTAAGAAAGCAAGATAAAATTGCCCAAGAAAACGGAGTCTGGATCGTAACTACACATCCCGATGCATACTCCGAAACAGAAAAACTGTTACTTGAAGATATAAAGAACCTCTGTCGTAAAGAAAGAATTCCCTTATTCATTGTGCGCGGCTCGAAATTGCCAAACGGCTGGCAGCGTTATGACAACGCCCCCTAACAATTCGCTCGTGCCGACGCTGAACCTCCCACAAAAAAGTAGACACCTTCAGCTAACAATCGGAGGTGTTTATGGCGAGACCCATGGGGCCACGAAAGATCGGCCAGTACTCAAACGAGTTCAAGGTCAAAGCGGTACGGCTGACCTTTATGGAGGGGACGCAGATACAGGAAGTGGCTAACGCGCTGGACATCCACCCCTTCATGTTGTCACGCTGGCGCAAGGAATACCGTGAGGGAAAATACATGGCGGACCGGCGCATCAAGAAGGTGGTGGATGAAGCAGCGGTTTCGGCGACGGCGCGGCTGAAGGCGCTCGAAACGGAAAATGCCAAGCTTCGCGTGGAGAACGACCTTTTAAAAAAAGCCATCCGGTTCTCTTCCGAAAAAAGACAGAAATCTTCGAATTCATAGTCCGCCATGCGGACCACTATGGCGTCGGGTTTTTGTGTCGCTTCTACGGCGTGTCGCGCGCGGGCTTCTATGCCTGGCGCCGTCGCCCGGCGAGCCGCACTGCGGAAGAGAACCGGTGGTTGCTGAATGAGATCGTTCGACTCCACCGGCAGAGCCGGGAAATCTACGGGAGCCCGCGTGTGAACCAAGGCCTGCGAAAACAGGGAATCTGCGTGAGTAAGCACCGAATCGCCCGATTAATGCAGACGAATGGCCTTCGGGGTCGAGTCGTACGGGTCACGCGCCGCCAGCCCGGGCTGCATCGGTTCTGCGCAGGGGCGGCGAATCATCTCAAGGGTGCCGGCCGCCCAGAGGGGCCGGACCAACAGTGGGCCGGCGACATCACGTATCTGCCGGTGCAGGGTAAATGGAAGTATCTCGCCGTCGTCCTGGATCTGTATTCGCGCAAGGTGATCAGCTGGACACTCGGCGACCGCCGGACGGTCGATCTGACGTGGCGCGCCATGCAAGC
>CAKKRA010000389.1 GCA_919902475.1 Nitrospiria bacterium | reverse complement strand
AACGGCATCAATTTGCGGGTTAAATACAAATATAGATTTCAGATAAGGAGTTAGGAATGCAGCAAACCATGAAGAACCCCATCGGCTGTAGTAAGCAACCATGAGTCCTGAAATAATTTGTGTGAGCAGGATAAGATATACCCTTATGACTATAGCGTCCCTTTTCTTAGGATGCGCTATATTCATGGGGATTGTTATTGCAAGGGCAATTGTAAGCCCCATTGAACGGGTTATTATAATGCTGAGGAATATAGCAGAAGGCGAGGCAGACCTTACAAAAAGGCTTGATGTCTCAACCAACTCCACCAACGACGAGATCGGCCAGCTTGCCAAGTGGTTCAATATCTTTGCCAGCACAATTCAGGGTATTGTCAAAAAGGTTGCAGAGGCATCAGGAAATATTACCAATACACTGGAGAACATATCAAATTTTTCAAAGAAGGTTTCAAATGGCGCGCAGAATCAATCAATCTCCACATCTAATACCGCGGCCTCATTAAATCAGATGGACGCCTCAATTAATCAGACAGCAGAATATATGACAGAGCTCTCTTCAATGGCAGAAGAGGTATCAGCATCATTGATAGAGATGGCGTCTTCTGTAGATGGCGTATCCAGACATGCTGAGAAGGCAGCCTCATCTGTTGATGAGACATCAAGCAGCATTATAGAGATGGGGCATTCAATAGGTGAGGTGTCCAATGAGGTGGAGTCTTTAGCTGCGCTTGCAGATGAAACAGCTTCATCAATAGGAGAGGTAATAACCTCAATCAAAGAGGTTGAAAAGAGCGCAAAGCTTTCTGCAGACCTCTCTGAGAAGGCCTCAAAAATAGCCGAGGAAGGGAGCGAGGCTGTATCGCAAACGATTGAGGGCATGGATAAAATAAAAATTTCTGTAGAGGGATCATCAGAGGTTATAAAGAGGCTTGGCAGCAAGTCAAAAGAGATAGGAAAAATATTAAATGTTATTAATGAGGTTGCGGAGCAGACAACGCTTTTGGCATTGAATGCAGCGATAATAGCTGCACAGGCAGGTGAGCACGGCAGGGGATTTGCTGTTGTTGCAGATGAGATAAAAAACCTTGCTGAGAGGACAGCTGTGTCAACAAAGGAGATAGATGCATTGATAAAATCTGTTCAGTCAGAGACCCACGATGCTGTTAAGGCAATGGATGAGGGACTTAGCAGTGTACTTGAAGGCGTAAATCTTTCAAACCGTGCAGGAAGCGCTCTTGAAAATATTGCAAAAAGCACAGAGGATGTTAGGACTATGATATTTCAGATAGCAAAGGCAACTGTGGATCAGTCAAAGGCAAGCGAGCATATTAAAGACTCAATGGTAAATGTAACACAACGTGTAAGCAGGGTCCTAAAATCCACACATGAGCAGGCAGAGGGCGGCAGAAGGATAGAAAAGGCTGCAGAGGAGATGAAAAATATCACAGGTCAGGTAAAAAAGGCTACCTTAGAGCAGTCCAAAGGGAGCGGTCAGATTTCAAAGGCAGTTGAGAATATGGCGCATGGCGTCCAGTCTGTTTTAAAGAATATCAATGACCAGAAGAAAGAGAGCGAGCTTATATTAAAATCAATTAACAATATAGAGACAGTTTCAGTGGAGAATATGGATGGCGTAACATCTATGGACTTTGAGGTGGTGAAGCTTACAGACCTTGCCAAGCAGTTAAGGGAAGAGGTAAAGAGGTTCAAGTCTTAAAAGGCTGTTGAAAAAACACCAACAGCCTTGATTTCACAGATTACAAAAACGATTACACAGATTTTTTAAGGAGTTTTAATCTGTGTAATCTGTGCTTTTTATCTGTGTAATCAGAGATTGTTGAGTTTTTAACTATCTCTTAAAATAAGCCACTATCTTTGCGAGCATGCTCTTCAGCTTTTTTCTTTCAACAATAATATCAATCATGCCGTGTTCAAAAAGAAATTCTGACCTTTGAAAACCTGCAGGAAGCTGCTGCTTGATGGTCTGCTCAATGACCCTCGGTCCTGCAAATCCTATTAATGCCTTTGGCTCTGCAATAATAATATCGCCGAGCATTGCAAAGCTTGCTGTAACCCCGCCGAATGTCGGGTCTGTAAATATTGAAACGAAAGGCAGAGCCGCATCGCCGAGCCTTGCGATAGCAGCGCTGCTCTTTGCCATCTGCATCAGGGACAGGATGCCTTCCTGCATCCTTGCGCCGCCAGACGCACTGACAATTATAAGGGGCAATTTCAGCTCTATTGCCTTATCTACAGCGCGCGCAATCTTTTCGCCTACAACAGAGCCCATGCTGCCGCCCATGAAGCTGAAATTCAAAATGCCCAAAACAATCTGATGGCCATCAATAGCGCCGGTTCCAATTACTATAGCATCATTATATCCTGTTTTTTTCTGGTAATTTTTTAAGCGGTGTTTATATTTGATAGAGTCCTTGAAGTCCAGCGGGTCTTCGGATGTTAAATGGCCGTCAAACTCCTTAAATGTGCCTTCATCAATAAGCTGTGAGATTCTTTCCTCTACAGAGATAGGGAAATGATAACCGCACTTTGGGCAGACCTTATGGTTGTTATCAACCTCTTTTCTGTATATAATCTCTTTGCAGCTGTTGCATTTTATCCATAACCCCTCAGGTATCTTTACCTTCTTTTCAGCAGGCATCTCCTTTAGGGTCTTCTCTTTTTTAAACCATGCCATTTAAAATTCATACTCCCTTCCGTCTTCAAGGAATATAATCCTATGGCTCTTTATAGTCCTTAATTCATTTTTCATTGATTCTATATCATACTGGGATTTTAAGTGATATATGTACACAGGTATGCCCAGAGAATCTATCTTGGCAAGCTCTTTTTTTACATCTGCAGGCGTAAAATGCCCGCTTATGTCGGCCAATTTCTGGGAGCTTGTTGGAAAAGACGCCTCAATTATTACTGCCTTCAGGCTATCTGTATTCTTAGCCTCTTCCCATATCTTCTCTGTTGCCTTGGTATCGCTGCTGTATAATAGGGACATATTCTTTTTCCTTATAATAAAACCTGTTGTTGGTATTGTATGGTTGACCCTTACTGCCTTGACCTCAAAATCACCCACCTTTTCAAATACCCCTTCATTAATCACCCTAAGCTTTATAATAGGTGAATCCGGGGGTATTGCTGTAAAATCAGGCCAGATCACATTATTCAGCATATGTTTCTTTAAGTCCTCAATTACCTCTTTTATTCCTATGATATTAATGGGTTCCTTTATCCTTCCAAATATAACATCAGTAAGAAACGGTATGCCCTTGATATGGTCAAAGTGCACATGGCTTATAAGGATATTTTTTATCTTTACCAGCTCATCAATGCCCATTGAAGTTGTAATTGTCCCTGCATCTACTAATAGGCTGTTATCAATCAAAAACCCTGTTGTATGATAATCTGCAAGCTCAGTTCCATAACACCCCAAGACCTTTAATTTCATTCTCTCTCCTTTGTGATAGCACCTGCAACATTCATAAAGAGATTAATATTATGCCTCACCCATATCTCCGAACTTCTCTTTCTTCTCAAGATATTCCATAAACTCATTCAACTGCTCCCTGTTTGTTACAATTATCCTGCCCTGTTTTATATCAATTATCCTGCTTTTTGCGATCTTCTCTATGACCTTATCCACCTGCTCCTTTGCCATGCCGAGCATGCTCGCCATATCCTCTGTTGTTGCATCAATAACAACGCCGCCCATTACAGTATCAATCCCCTTGTCCTTTGCAATCTTGGCAAGAAGGTTTACCAGCCTGCTTGTATTATCCTTTATTAAAAGATTTTCGATTTGGTTGTCTGCCTCCTGAAGCCTCTGGGCAAGCTTTTTAATAATTCTTAATGCAATCTCTGTGTTGCCTTTTATCATTGTCTCAAAGGTATTTCGGTCAATCACCAGTATCTCGCTGTCCTCAACAACCTCTGCAGCAGCTGACCTCGGCTTGTCATTCAGGATGGCCATCTCGCCAAAGAACTCGCCCTTTCCAATTACAGAAAGTGTTTTTTCTATGTTCCTCACCTTCTTGCTTATCTTGACCCTGCCGACCTGTATGATATACATCTCCTGTCCGAGATCGCCCTCATGGAAAAGGACTGTCCCCTTTGGAATGGTCTTTCCAAATCTTTCAAATAACGGGCTTCCACTACTCATTGGTGTTTCCTCCTTTTAGTTATTTGCATGATGATAAATAAGAACTTTTTTTATTTATATTATCAGCAATTATATCGCCTGCTTCGTATGCCTTTAAAAATGCCTCTACAACCCTGCTGTCAAATTGGGTGCCGGCAGACCCTCTTAATTCTTTAAAGGCTACATTTACGCTGAGGCTCTCCTGATAAGGACGCTCTGTTGTTATTGCATCAAAGGTATCTGCAACAGATATAATCTTGGCAATTATAGGAATTTCATTATCGTGAAGATGATCTGGATAGCCATTGCCGTCCATCCTTTCATGATGATAACGCATACCCGGGATAACATCCTTTAACTGTTTTATATGACCCATTATCTCAGCGCCCCAGACAGGGTGTTTCTTTACCATTTCATATTCATCAGGGCTCAGCTTACCCTTTTTTCTTAAGATGCTGTCCTCTATGCCGATCTTTCCTATATCATGCAGAACTGCAGCAAGCCTTAACCGTTCAAGATCTGATTCTTTTAAATCAAGATACTTTCCAATAGCCACGCTGTACTGCAATACACGTTTTGTATGGCCTCCTGTATACGGGTCCCTCTTTTCAATGGCATCTGCAAGGGCCTCTGCTGCGCAAAAGAATGTATCCCTCAGCTCCTGATACAGCCTTGACTTTTCTATTGCAATGGCAACCTGGTCCGCGAGGGAAATAAAACCCTCTAAATCATCCTTTGTAAACTTTCCGCCCTTTAGCTTGTTTATAGCCTGAAGCACGCCTATAACCTTTCCTTCAGACTTTACAGGCACGCAAATCATATTCCTTGTAACAAAACTGGATTTTTTATCAGCGCCCTTAAAGAACCGAGGGTCATTCTGCACATCATCAATTATAACAGACTCTCCTGTCTTTGCAACCCATCCGGCAATGCCTTCCCCCATCTTCAGCCGTATCTCCTTTACCTTCTCGCCCTTTTCACCGAGTGCAACCTCAAAAAAGAGCTC
>CAKKRA010000388.1 GCA_919902475.1 Nitrospiria bacterium | reverse complement strand
TAGTTAAAATGAAGAGAATAAAACAAAAAACCAATCCAAAACCTGCTGCTTGTAATCTGTTGCCTTTCATAAATCTTCACCCTCCTTTATTAGGACACGGGCTAATAAATATCATATAGGATTTTGGGTGTCAAGAGAAAAATTAGTTTTTCTTATACATCTATAAGCTAATATATAAAAAGTCTTTATTAAAGGCTTACGACTTAATACTTACAACTTACGACTGCCCTATTTTATATGACAGGTCATGCAGAGTGAGCTGTCTCTTTTTGATGTCCTTAAAAACGGGTCTCTTCCCTCTAAATTCTGCTCATCAGGATTGTGAGGGTCATGGCATGATGCGCACTGCACCTTGCCGCTGAATAATCTTATTCCATTCGGAAATATGCCTGTTCCCGGCGGTATATTGAATTTCGGGTCCTGCAATACTGTTGGATAGCTCATTGAAACAGGATGGTCATCAGCAAGATTTTTTGTCAGATACTTAACCGTAGCATCATGCGCGCCGTATAAACCCGATAGCTCACCCTGCGGGGTGTGGCATTTGCCGCAGCTTTCCCCGGATGTTTCTGCGCTCATTCTGTAATGGACGCCTGTATCTACCCATGTAGTATTTGGCGGATTATTAATTGAATCAACAGCAACTGTTCCATCATGGCAGGAGAGGCATGCCAATGAAACACCGTCAGGAGCGCTTGACATGCTTACATCCATAGTAGTGCTTCTGTACATACTGTAGCCGGAAGCGCTTGGGAGTGTATGATTCCATAATGGAGCTACATCATTTGAGCCATGAGGTGTGTGGCAGTAGACGCAGACCTCGCCGTAATCATTATATGTTACGCCATTCATTGCGCCGACACCGCCCTTTGCAATTGCCCTTTGGCTAAGATACGACAGGTCGTGCTTAGAGCGAAAGATCGTGCCGCTTTCACCTGGTATTGCCTTTAATATCAAAAAGAGCGCTAATAATAACAGGATGTAGAAAATGAGATTCTCAACAAAAGTCAAATGCTTCATTATGTGGTGTTTCCCCCTCCCCACAGTTATCATAGACAGATATTATAATATTAACTTCTATACTGTCAAGAACGAAAATTCTATAAAGTATTTCTATAAAGTATAAAATGCAAATAACATACCACTTAAGTTAATAAAGTCATTATATATTTAATTTATACGTAACTATTGAAAATCTAACCTATTTCTCTTTATTAATTCAATTGCGCTAATTTTAATATAAGAAGCTATAATCAACCAGAATGCCAAGAGCGTAACCGTTTGGTAGCAGTCTGTTTCTGTTTAATCTGGGTATTGTGAAAAAGGGGTTTTGAAAAAAACATTGACAATGAAAACACTTTTTAAGTAAGATTAAAAGAGATTGTTGAAAAACTTAACAATCTCTGATTACACAGATTAAGGCTCCTTAAAATATCTGTGTAATCATTTTTTCTAATCTGTGTAATCAAGGCTGTTGATGGCTTTTTCAACAGCCTGAAAAAACTTAACCAAACTTACAGGAGGAAATAATTTAATGAAAAAACAATGGATAATAGTTGTTCTGCTTATCATCATTGCTGTGGTGAGTGGTATTGCTATAGGGCTTTATGTAGGGACAAGAGAGGGAGATAAGTCCGATATAGCAAAGGATGTTCACAAATTCGGCGTTGGCCCCACAAGAAATGTTAAGGCGCTTCTGGCAGAAGACCCTGTCTTATATGTTGGGACATCGCAGGGGATTGTAAGATACAATACGCAGGATGGGCAGCATATGGTGTTTGACAATAAAAACTCGGGGCTTGTCAGCAACGGGATTTTTTATCTGACCAAGATTGATAACAAGCTGTGGGTTGGTACATACGGCGGAGGCTTATCTATCTTTGACGGCGAGAAATGGAAAAACTATAATATACCGCAAGGTCTTGCTGACGGATTTGTATACGGCGTTGACAAGGCGTCAAACGGCGATATATGGATTGCCACATGGTCAGGCGCAAATCAGATTGTCGGCGGCAATCTGGATGATCCAAAGGCATGGCGCACTTATACAGTTAAGAATACAAACGGCGGGCTTCCGAATGACTGGGTTTATGCTATTGCGATTGATAAAAAAGGGAGTATCTGGTTTGGCACAGAAGGCGGCCTTGCATTTTATGACGGCTCTAAATGGAAGAATTGGAATCATAAAGACGGATTAGGCGCGCCTTATGAAAAGGTTAAGGACACGCTGACAAAGGATGCAGACCCTGCCACGATTTCCAAACACCACGCAAGACAAAAGGTGGAGCAGGGGATGGAGAAGATCCAGCGTGCGGTGGACCAGGGCGCGACGACGGTGCTGCTCCA
>CAKKRA010000387.1 GCA_919902475.1 Nitrospiria bacterium | reverse complement strand
GTATCATCAGAGCCAAAGGAGGGTGAATACAGACAGGAAGGGAATATAATTGATATATATCTTCATAACTTTATTTATCCAAACAAGCCATTTACAGGCTCCCCTGTCCGCATCTATTTAAAGAATACGCAGATTGAGAAGATGGAGGGTTATCTGACAAAAGAGGAGCTTTTTTCAATTGAGATAGAGCCAGAGCTGATTACTGCCATATTTGAAGGCGGATGGCGGGAGCGGAATCTTATGAAGCTCCCTGCTGTTCCAAAATATCTTACTGACGCTATAGTAACCATAGAGGACAGACGCTTCTATGAGCACTTTGGCATTGACCCAAGAAGCATCGCAAGGGCAATTCTTGCAAATATAAAAAATATCGGCGTATCGCAGGGTGGAAGCACAATCACGCAGCAGCTTGTCAAGAATATGTTCCTTTCGCACAAGAGGACATTCTGGCGCAAGGTTAATGAGGCTGTAATGGCTGTTATAATAGATGCGCGCTACTCTAAAGATGAAATCCTTGAGGCGTATATAAATGAGATATATCTTGGACAGAGAGGCTCTGTCGGCATATTTGGCTTTGGCGAGGCAGCGCGCTTCTATTTTTCAAAAGATGCTGCACAGCTTACATTGGCAGAGTCTGCGCTTTTATCAGGTTTGATAAGATCTCCGAACAGCTACTCACCTTATGTAAATGTCAGTAAGGCAAGAACAAGGAGAAACCTTGTCCTGAGCAAGATGTTGGAAAGGGATAAGATTACAAACGATGAATACAAGGAAGCGCTGTCAGAGCAGATTGTAATGCGGGAGTATCAGATTAAGGATAATGACGCCCCGTATTTTGTTGACTATGTGAGAAAACAGCTTCAGGAGAATTATCCAGAGTCTGTGTTAACAAGCGAGGGCATGCAGATATTCACTACACTTGACCCAAATTTGCAGAGGGCAGGAGAGAAGGCTTTAAAAAACGGCCTTGCAGAGCTGGAAAATAAATATCCTTCTCTAAAGAGAAAGGAGAAGGATGAATTTCTGCAAGGCGCTATTCTTGTTATTCAGCCTCAGACAGGATATATAAAGGCAATGCTCGGAGGCAGGGATTACAAGGTAACACAGTTCAACAGGATAGCACAGGCAAAGAGGCAGCCAGGATCTGTATTTAAGCCTGTTGTGTATCTAACTGCGCTTACATCACTGCCTGAGGGCAAGCCAAAATTTACGCCATCATCTATCATTGATGACTCGCCTGTTACAATAAACTTTGACAACAAGGACTGGAGCCCGCAGAATTATGACAAGAAATATTACGGCAATGTTACTTTGAGGACAGCCCTTGAAAAATCGCTTAATGCCTCCACTGTAAAGATTGCACAGGAGACAGGCATAGAAAATATTATTTTAACAGCAAAGGCTCTGGGCATTGAAAGCCCTCTGAAAAATATCCCGTCTATTGCATTGGGCACAATAGAGCTTACGCCTCTTGAGATCGCTGTTGCATATTCTACAATTGCAAACAGCGGCATAAGGACTGTGCCAATATCTATCAAGGATGTTATTGATAAGGATGGCAATGTTATAGAAAAAAAGGTTCTTGAGATGGAGCAGGCTGCATCTCCTCAGGCCGCATTTGTCCTTACACATCTTTTAAAAGGCGTGATAGACAACGGCACTGCAATGGCTGTCAGGCAGATGGGTTTTAACAGGCCGGCAGCAGGAAAGACAGGCACAACAAGCGATTACAAAGACGCTTGGTTTGTCGGGTATACACCTGAGCTTTTATCCCTTGTGTGGGTCGGCTTTGACCAGAAGGATGTTATAAATCTCTCTGGCTCACAGGCAGCGCTTCCAATATGGACAGACTTTATGAAAAATGCGCTCGGCAATACAGAAAATTCTGATTTTCTCCCGCCGCAGGGCATTGTCTTTAAAAAGGTGGACAGAAAGAGCGGACTTCTGGCGAACAGCTCATGCCCTGATTCAGTTGAAGAGGCATTTATTGAAGGCACAGAGCCAACAGAGGAATGTTCAGGCGAAAAAGGCGGCATAATAAAATGGTTCAAGGGGATATTTGAGAAATGATACAGGGGGCATTTTATATTATTGTAAATCTTTTATAAATCCATTAATCCTCTTCCACAGCGCTTCCCTCCCCATACTCGTCTTTGCTGAAAAGGTTAGAATAGCTGTTTCTTCTTGAAGACCGAGGGTCTCTTTAATCTTTTCTATCTGATATTCAATCTCTCTTGGCTTAATCTTGTCTGCCTTTGTTGCGGCATAGATTGCAGGTATCTTATAATAATCAAGCCATTCCTTCATCTTCTTGTCATCTCCTGTGGGCAGGTGCCTTATATCAAGGATAAAGACAACGGCTTTCAGCTCTTTTCTATTTGACAGATAGCCTTCTATCATCGGCCCCCATTTTTCTCTTATCTCCTTTGGCGCCTTTGCATAGCCGTATCCTGGAAGGTCAACAAAGTTAAATGCGTTATTAATCTTGAAAAAATTTATGACCTGTGTCTTGCCAGGGGTGCTGCTTGTCTTTACAAGATCCCTTCTTAATACGAGGCTGTTTATCAGAGATGATTTTCCGACATTTGACCTTCCAACAAATGCAATCTCCGGGATATTCTCCTTTGGAAAGTGCGTTTGTTCCGTACAGCTTTTTATAAAGACAGTAGATGTAATCTTCATTATGCAGCATTATACAATAAAAATTGACAAAATGGCTATTTTAAGTATAATAAATATAATGGAAGAACGGGCAAATCCTTTAAAAATAGAAAAGGACCAGAAGAAGGTTCTAATCTATACGCCAACCTTCAAGATTATAGGCTATATACATCTTCCAACGAATGCACGGCTTACAGATACTTTAAACTTTGCTGTTGATAAGAATCCCTTTATACCTGTTACAAAGGCGCACGGCTATTCTATGGAGGATAATAAGCTCTGTTTTGTGGCGGATTTTCTGAGCGTTAATAAAAGGCGTATAGACCTTGTGCTCATTGAGCCTGAAGTAACGGCTGGTGAAGAACAGATATGACACTTGAAAGAGAAAAGGTGTATATGGAGGCGAGGAGCGCCTTTGACAAGGGAGAGTATGATAGGGCAGAAAAATTATTTCTTGAGCTTTTGAAATTAAATACAAATTATGCGGATATATATAATAAGCTCGGCTTTATATATCACCAGAAAAACGATTTAGACAAGGCAGCATGGTTCTTTGAAAAGGCCCTTCAATTAAATCCAGGCTATACAGAGGCATCGCTTAACCTCTCTGTTACATATAATGAACTCGGCAGATTTGAGGATGCAAACCGCATATTCAGTCATGCGGCAAAACTTGCCCATCCAGCGCCTTCTGTCCTTGACCCGTATGTTCAGGGCAAATTAGCCAATGAGCATGCGCAGCTCGGCGACCAGTATTATGACCTCGGCTTATATGATGAGGCATTGGACGAATATAAAAAGGCATTGAAGCTGAGGCCGAATTTTGTGGATATTATTACAAAGGCAGGGATAACGCTGAGGGAAAAGGGGCAATTTGACGAGGCTATCAGGGTCTTTATGCGGGCAAAAGAGGTCAATCCGAAATATATTACTGCATTAATACATCTGGGCATTACATATTATATGAAAGGCTTCATTGACCTTGCTGTTGATGAATGGGACGGCGCTATTAAGATTGACCCA
>CAKKRA010000386.1 GCA_919902475.1 Nitrospiria bacterium | reverse complement strand
TGTCAGTAGAGGTTTAATACATTTTTAAACTGCCACTTTAAATTTGTATTATTATCCGCTTATTGGAACACCATGCTTAATTCTTGGCGCTTAGGATAGCCGAGTCTTTTTATCTCTGCTGATTTTTTCTCTTCAAGGCAAAATTATTCGCCAATTCTTTTGCTTAAGTGCAAAAAAGACGACAATGGGGGGGGTAGAAGACATTTCCCATAATAAATTATGTGATAAAACGCTTCAAATAGGAAAGTAATGAAATCAGGGAAAGAAAAAGGGGATTAGAGAAGCGGCGGATAAAAATATTACTTGACAAATAGTAGAACTATTTGTAAGATTCAAATATGATAATTAAGAGGGATGTTTATGAAAGCATCAAGCCGCTTATTGACGCACCTGAGGTTGTCGTTATAACAGGCATGAGAAGGGTAGGGAAAACCACCCTGCTCCGCTATATACAGGAAAACCTCAAAACAGGGAACTGTATCTTCCTTGATTTAGAAAATCCAGCTACACAGAAACTCTTTGAGGAGAAAAACTATGACAGGATATTGGAGAGCCTCGCATTTTTAGGTCTGGACATAAAGCAAAAAGGATATGTTTTCCTGGATGAAATCCAGTTTGTCAGGAATATCCCATCGGTTGTCAAATACCTTTTTGACCATTACAAGATTAAATTTTTTCTCAGCGGTTCCTCAAGCTTTTATCTCAAAAACCTTTTTTCAGAATCCCTGGCAGGCAGAAAATATATTTTTGAGCTCTTTCCGCTGAATTTCACAGAATTTTTGAGGATGAAGGATATCAAATTCAATCTCAAAGCATTGAAGAATAAGATTTCAGAGGCACTGTTCACTCAAATTGACCGCTACTATTCCGAATATATACTATACGGCGGATTTCCGGGCGTAGCAGCAAAAGATTCACTCGCTGAGAAAAGGAAGATGCTTGAGGATATCTTTACCTCTTATTTCCAGTTGGAAGTGAAACAAATTGGGGATTTCCGGAAATTGAATGTTGTTAGAGATATGATGCTGCTGCTTATGGAAAGAACAGGGGCCAAACTTGATGTCCAGAAGCTTTCCAGAGAACTCGGCGTTTCCCGTGAGACGATTTATAATTATATCGCTTTTCTGGAGAACACTTATTTTATCAAACTCATCAGGCCGTTCAGCCGAAGCAGGGATGCAGAGATAAGGAGCATGCCCAAATTTTACCTTTGCGATACAGGGCTGGTCAACCATTTTGCCCGTGTGAGCGAAGGGGCGCTGTTTGAAAATGCAGTGTTCAATGCCCTTAGGGAAAAAGGAGAAATCAATTACTATCAGAGGAAAAGCGGCGTTGAGATTGATTTTATCCTTAACAAAAAATACGCCTATGAAGCGAAGCTCAAGGCGTATGAACAGGATTTAAACAAATTACGCATACTTTGCAGGGAATTGAATCTAAAAAACTACAGGTTAGTTTCCCGGAAATACAGCGGTTTAAAACATGTTGCATACGGTTTTATGCTATGAGGAGGCAGCGGGCGAGGAGGGCATGAAATTTTAATGCCGCAAAGAAGGCTGAGAAAAGAATAAATGGATGACAAACAGATAAAATTGCTAATTGAAAAAGCAATAGCTGCATCACAAAATGCAGTGTGTGATTTTTCAGGATTCAGGGTCGGCGCTGCCATATTAACAAAGGATGGAAGAACTTTTACAGGCTGTAATATAGAGAACATCTCTCTTACAATGGTAATGTGTGCAGAGAGGTTGGCGCTTTACAAGGCTCTTTCAGAGGGCTGTAAAGAATTTACTGCAATAGCAGTAGCAGCAGAAGGGCAGGATTTCTGTCCGCCCTGCGGCTCTTGCAGTCAGTTGCTCTTTGAATTTGCACCTGATTTAAAGATAATAATGGCAAATAGCAAGAAGGATTATACTATTAAAAAGATAGAAGAGCTCCTTCCAATGGCCTTTAGATTTCTAAAAAAATGATGCAGATTCTTTTTCTAAGCCTTCTTTGCAGATTTTTCAGCAGCCTTCTGGAGGCGGTGAGCCTTTCTCTTCTCCTGCAGTCTCTTTTGACGCCTTCTTCGCCTTCTGGCTAATTCCTTGTCCTTTGCCCGCATTTTTACTCCTTTGTTTATATGAGATACGGCTGTTATATTTACATTAATTAATGACTTTTTGCAAGGAAAAAATAAAAGATGAAATCCAAAATGCTGATAATAGCAAATCCAGCAGCAGGCGTGAATAGGGCTTCTAAGATTATTCCTTTGGTAGAAGAAATATTAAAGAAGAAGGGAATAGACTATGTCCTTGTGATTACACGATGCAAAGGCGATGAGACAGGCATTGCAAGGAAAGGTATAAAAAACGGCTTCAATATGATTGCTGCCTTGGGCGGCGATGGGACAGTAAATCAGGTAGTAAATGGCATTATGGGTTCAGGGGTTACCCTTGGCATAATCCCTGCGGGCACAGGCAGCGATTTGGTAAAGACCCTGAATATACCAGTTAAAGTAGAGGATGCTGTAGATGTGCTTTTAAATGGCAAGGAACACCTTATTGATATAGGTGAGATTAAGGGGAAGACATGGGGTGAAAGCAGGTATTTTATAAATATTGCCGGCATAGGTATTGATGCAGTAACTGTTAAAGAGCTTGAGTATGCAAAGACAATTTTTAAAGGCAAACCCGCCTACTTCTATGCGCTGTTCAGGGCATTAAAAAAATATCGCGGCCTTACATTAAAAATAAAAATGAAGGATATCAATATCTCTGTATTAGCCTATCTTACAGCAATTGCAAATGGCAGGTTTTTTGGCGGCGGATTTAAGATAACGCCTGATGCAGATACTGCTGACGGCCTATTTGATATATGTATTGTTGAAAAGGTCGGCATTATAAAGACCCTGCTGAACCTCGCTAAGGTAATTAAAGGCACGCATACAAAAATCAGAGAGGTTAGGATGTTCAGGTCTGATAAGGTTATAATCTCATCTGATTGTTTAATGCCAGTTGAGATTGATGGAGAGATTGGTGAAGAAGATACAGAATATTTTTTTAAAATACATCCAAAGGCATTAAAGGTTATGGCTACTTAGAAGAAGTATTTAAATTGCTTAAATAATACATTATATATACCATTTGGGGTAGAGAATGGAAGATAGAAAATTAAAGGCAGAGAAAAGATGAAAGAGTATAAAGCTCTAACTATTTGTAAAATAAGGGCTTTCCTCTTTTTATTTTACCCGCCTTCTCCCTCCTAAGCACTGGCACATTTATTGCTTAATATAACAAATAGAAATAATATTTAAATTTATGAAATGAAGGGGGGTGAGCAGGGATGAAAAAGATATTCGGTCTCGTATTAGCAGGTATGATGT
>CAKKRA010000385.1 GCA_919902475.1 Nitrospiria bacterium | reverse complement strand
AGGTATCCTGTCCTTTTCCCTTGATGGAAGCGCGTGTGTTAGTGTTCCCATTTTTAATACCTCTGTAATAATAGTATAATATAGTATTGACAGTTGTCAATACAAATATTATGCCGCACTCTGCCTTTTCTCCCGCCCTGCTGCTGTCTTTGAAGAAGGAATAAAATTAAAGACAATTGTCAGGACAAGCAGGGCAAAAAATGCAATTGAAAAGCCTACCATGATGTGCCATTCAGGATAGGTAAAGAAGTGCTCCTCTAATCGGTGGATGAAATTCTCTGTGCCTGAGACGCCTCTGCTTAGCATAAATGAGTATATTGAGAAGTGCCTTATAGTAACTGCGTTCATGCCTGCGAGGATGGCAGATAAAGCGATAATGCCTTGGTTGTGTGATTTATAAATAAAATAAAATGGCAGGGGCTGGATAACGGCCATAAGAATCAGCCAGAGCATTCCGTCAATATGATAGAAGCCGTTTATATATTGAAAGGCATATAGCAAAATCATAGAAATGCTGATTATTATGCAGAGCGAGACATCTCTTATGGAACAGTTTGACTTTTTTATTTGCGCAATCCTTATTTTAGAAGAGAGATAGATAATCATCATATTTACAATAAGAACAAAGAAAAAAACATTGCTCAGCAAATTTTTAAATCCAGAAAAATATAGCCAACCTGCCACTGTATGAACAACACCAAAGAAAGCCATATCTGACAGAATGATTGTCTTTGAAGCAGCAGATTTTATGAGATTAAAATATAGCACGCATATAAAAATTATCGGCAGGAGGATTACAAAAACATCCTTTAATGGAATGACGCTTGTGATGGTCGGATTTTTTGTGTAAAAAGAAAAGACCCCAGCAGTAAGGATTGGAGTGGTATAAAGCATCCAGAGTTCAGGCTTTAAGGTATTAATAAGCTTGCTGGTCATATTAAAAGAGTTGCAAAATTCCGGTTGAACAGACAGAAGCTTCCCTAACAAATTATATTATACTTTTCTTATAAGTAATCAGGTTTCAAATCTCAGACAATCTAATTATGTTCTTGAATCCTCGTACCCGCTCAGTAAATTTATAATCTGCTGTAATAAATGGCTTACTCGCTATCTGGGACATGGCCAGAAAATAGGCGTCATAAACTGTCACTTTAAATTTATAGGCTGTCTCAACAGCATG
>CAKKRA010000384.1 GCA_919902475.1 Nitrospiria bacterium | reverse complement strand
AACCCGGCATGCGTTGCAGCGTGCCCATCAGGCGCCCTATATAAAAGGGGCGAGGACGGCATAGTACTTATTGATCAGGATACATGCCGCGCATGGAGATTCTGCGTAAGCGCATGCCCGTATAAAAAGCCGTACTACAACTGGGCAACAGGCAAGTCTGAAAAGTGCATTTTCTGCTATCCGAGGACAGAGACAGCCCAGCCAAATGCATGCGCCCATTCCTGCGTTGGAAGGATCAGGACAGTAGGCGCTCTTCTCTATGATGCGGAGAGGATACAGGAGATTGCAAAACTTCCTGATGAAAAATTGGTTGACGGCATGAGGGATATTGTTTTAGATCCCTTTGATCCAAAGGTTATAGAGGCTGCAAAAAAGGCAGGCATTGATGGAAACTGGATTGCTGCAGCGCAGAATTCGCCTGCATACAATCTGTTTAAAAAGTGGAGGATATCAATGCCGAATCATCCTGAGTTCAGGACGCTTCCGATGAACACCTATATTCCGCCTCTATCGCCTATCCTTCACCAGGTCAAGGCAGACAGGGGAGGGCTATTTGACCCAGAGGCAGACGACTTCTTTAATGATATAGACAAGATGAGGATACCTGTGAAATTTCTTGCGAACCTGCTGAGCGCAGGCAATGAGAAGATTGTAATAGAGTCTCTGAAAAAGCAGATGGCTGTCAGGATCTACTGGCGCCAGAAGCGCGTCGGCGATATAGGCGAGAAGGCAGTCAAGTCAGCGCTCTCTTCATCAGGGCTTACTCCGCAGGATTGCGAAGATATCTACAGGCTAAATTCTCTTGCAACATATAAAGAGAGGTTTGTAATCCCTGAGACGCACCGCGAGAGCAAGTCAACTGTTGACCCGAGGACAATGTATGAGAAGAGGGGAACAATAGGTTTTGGAACCAAGAAGAAGGAGCTTATTGGCAGGCAGTGGTAATTCCTACAATGTAACTGGTTAGCGTTTCCTGAGTGAAACGCTAACCATCATTGAAAATTGTAATTTGCAAAATGAAACAAATTTGAGGAGAAAAAAAGATGCAGACAGTTGTTACAGAAAAAGAGCTATACACGCAATTTGCCAAACTTTTGGAATTTCCGCGTGAGGATATCAGGCCAATTGTTGAAGAGTGCATACAGGAGCTGCATGAAAGCCAGTATCCTGAGGAGGTAATCAAGGAGCTTCTGTCCTTTAAAAATGATTTAGACAGACTCTCCCTTGATTCACTGCAGGAGCTTTACTCTTACACCTTTGAGCTTGTCTCTGACACTACGTTGGATATGGGCTACTATCTCCATGCCGGCCAGGATGGGTTTAAAAGGGCAAAGAATCTGGTGACAATCAAGGCAATGTACAGGGAAAATGGATTCCCATTTGAAGAGGTTGCCAAAGGGGAGCTCCCTGACCACCTCTCAGTCCTCATGCAGTTTCTTGGTTTTATAGATAGCGAGGAGCTGAGAAGGGACTTTATGAAGACCTTCGTGGTTGTGTCAATGGAGAAGCTCCACAGGAATTTTCAGACAAAGAAAAATGCGTACAGGCATCTGATAAATGCCTCATATAAAATTATAGACAAGGATGTAAAGGAGGAAAAATAAATATGAATATAGATAATTTATTGTTTGGGCTTATGCCTTATCTGTTTATTGTTACAGCAATAGTCGGCACAATATACAGATATGTTGCAAACAGGTATACATGGTCAAGCCAGTCTTCGCAGTTTCTTGAGAATAAGAGCCTGTTTTACGGCTCATTTCCATGGCACTACGGGATAATACTCATTCTTCTGGGGCACATAATAGGCATTATTACTCCGGGAAGCATCCTGTCATGGAACAGCGTGCCGCTCAGGCTCTATATATTGGAGATCAGCGGTCTTGCGCTCGGAATACTTGCCTTTGTAGGACTTCTTGTGCTTGTTTACAGAAGGCTTACAGACAGCAGGGTAAAGGCTGTAACATCGTCATGGGATATTCTTCTGCTCATTGTGCTTCTTATTCAGGTTGCAACAGGTCTGGCAAATGCAACAATGTACAGATGGGGCTCTAACTGGTATGCAGCAGCAGCAGTTCCATGGATACAGTCCATTCTTACGCTAAACCCTAAAGTTGAATATATAGCCACACTGCCGCTTATTACAAAGGTGCATATATTTAATGCCCTGATTTTTATAGGGCTGATTCCATTTACAAGGCTGGTTCATTTCCTGGCATTCATCGGGCCGATTAAATATCTCTTCAGACCGTGGCAGGTTGTGAGATGGTACAGCAGGGATACACAGACAGAAAATATTGTGCAGTATAAATAAATTTGCTGTAGGTGCGGTTTAAATGCGCCTACTTAGTGTCTGAGGCGGGAAAATGAATCTCTCCTGCCTCCTTTTTTTCTGGATAGAGGGAGGGAGTTTTATATGTCATCATGGCTAAAGAAATGGGAGCCTGAAAACCCCCAATTTTGGAAAGAGGAAGGAAGCGGCCGCGCATGGGGGACACTCAGCGTTACTACATTCAGCCTGATAGCCTCTTTTGCAACATGGTTTGTTATGAGCGCTGTTGTTGTCCGTCTTCCGCAGATTGGCTTTAAATTTGATACAATGCAGCTCTTCTGGCTTGCGGCTATGCCCGGCCTTTCCGGAGGGGCGATGAGGACTGTGCATGCATTCCTTATACCCATATTCGGCACAAGGATGACAGTAACAGTCGCAACATTCATTAAACTTATACCAATGGTATGGCTTGGGCTTGCAGTGCAGAACCCCGAAACGCCTTACATGCATTTCCTTATAATATCGTTCCTCTGCGGGTTTGGAGGCGGAGACTTTTCGTCTTTCATGCCTTCATCAAGCCTGTTCTTCCCGAAAAGGCTGCAAGGGACAGCTATGGGCCTGCAGGCAGGCATAGGTAACCTCGGCGTTAGCATCACACAGTTCGTAGCCCCGTGGATAATCGGTTTTGCTGTTATAGGCGCAGCCGGTACTCCGCAGCTCTTTACCACAGCCACCCCTGTCTTTGATGTGAAGATTACTAAAGAGGCAGGGGTTGTCAAGGATGTAGTTGTGAAGGGAAAACTTGCAGAGGCGATGACAGTTGTGAAAAATGAGACAGGGGCAGTTCAGGATGTGATAATTGCCGAGACCGATGCGACAAAAGGGATGAAAACAGAGGTCAAGAAAAACGAGGCTGGAGTTGTTACTGACTTAACAGTCAAAAAGATTATTAAAAAGAATATATGGCTACAGAACGCTACCTTATGGTATGTTCCTTATCTTATCATCGCAGGCATTATCTGCTGGATATACTTAAGGAGTGTGCCTATGAAGAAGCCCTCCATCGGCAAGCTGGTAAAGGATATGACTGACAATAAGCATGGATATTTCATGACATGGACATATATCATGACATTCGGCTCGTTCTCTGGTTTTGCAGCCTCGTTTCCGCTCATGATAAAAATTATATATGGAAACATTCCTGGAATGGATGCGGCGCTGGCGCCGGACCCGCTTAAATACGCATATCTTGGACCGCTTGTCGGCTCTGTTATCCGCTTTGCTGGCGGACCATTATCCGACAAATGGGGGGGGAGCATATTTACGCAGTTCTCAGGGTTAGGGCTGATTGCAGGATGTCTGGCCCTGGTATTCGGTGGCTACCTGACGCCCACATCCCTTGACCAGTTCCCGATGTTTGTCTGGATAATGCTCTGGATATTCTTTTCGGCAGGTATCGGTAACTTTTCCACATTCCGCCAGTACCCGATTGTTTATGCCTATTCTCCGAGGATGGGGGCGCAGATACTCGGCTGGACAGGCGCATGGGCTGCGTATGGTCCGTTCGTATTTTCTTCCCTGATTGGGGCTTCCATTACTAAGTATGGCTCTGCGATACCATTTTTCGCAGGTGCTGCAGTATTTTATTTTATAGGCAGCGTTATCAACTGGTGGTACTACACCAAGCCGGGCGCAGAGAGGGGCGACTGGGGTGTGGGCAAGACATGGTGGGACAGAATATCAGAGTCTGAGAGGCAGAGATATATAAGCCAGAATCCATAGATATATGAAGAATTTAGATATGATTATAACCTTAATAGGTATTATGTACGGCGTCCTGCTAATATTAGTTGCCTTTATTAGAAACAGGATGACAGAGGCTGTCAGAATAGATGCCCTCTTTATGTCAAAGCCGTCAGAGGCTACCAGACAGTTGAATCTGGCTGCCGGCCTCTTTGCCGTAGGTTACGGCATTTATTCACTGCTGAAAGGATAAACAGCAGTGTCAATATACATCGGGGGGCGGGTTTTGCCCGCCCTGCCAACTAACCTGATGGTGTTATTGCGCCAGAAAGGGATGTTACATAATAATGGAGGTTTTTTTATGGAAATCACAACAAATGAACAGGCAAAGGAATTAATTAAAAAGTGGCTTACAGAGAATCATCATCAGGTGAGCGATGTAAAGGATGAAAATGCTAATTTTCACCTTGAGATTGACTATCCGCAGTCTACAATGAAGAGGCAGCGCATAATACAGCCCAAAGAGTATCCTTCAATGGTGCTGATTTTAAACGGCGTTGCTATAGCGCCTGAGCATCTTGAAAAGATGAAAAAGATGAGCGAGGATGACAGGGAGACATTCTATTCTGAGATAAGAAGGGAGCTGCTTTTTATTGAAAGCAGTTATGATATAAACATGGATGAAGAGGGCATTGCAAAGCAGGTGCAGTTTTCCAATGAATTTTATTTTGACGGCCTTACAAAGACACAGCTTTTCAAGGCGCTTCTGATGAATTACAGGACGCTCATGTATATAGTTACTAAATTTAATGAAAAATTCGGCGTGCCAGTTATGGCGAATATACCGATGCCTGAGCAAGAGATGGCAGGCGCGGGTGCGAGGGGTTAAATGATGTCAGAGAAGATATTAAAAGTAACATATCAGTGCCTCCATTCTTCATGCGTAGTAAATTGCAAAAATGGCGAGCTTTTCCTTCCAGAGGCTTTGCTGGAGGAATCCTTTTCTGAGGATAAAACGATCTTTAAAAGTCCGAGGGATTTCTGCCGTCTTGGTTATTCTCAGCCTTTTAAGGTTATGAATATTGAAGAGGCAAAGGATGCGGATGCTGAAGATGATATACAGGAAGATGATTCAAAGACAACAGTTGATCCCATAGCTGCCCTGAAGGACGAGCACAATAAAGTGCTGAAGAGGGTGGAAGCGGTTGAGGCGCACTTGGACGAAAGGGACATTGAGGGGCTGTGGGTTTCAACCTGCGACCTTCAGAATATCCTTCACCTCCATTCCGGCACAAAAGAGGAGGATGTATTATTCCCTGCGCTGCTGGGTCTGGTGCCATTTGGCGAGGGCCTTGTTGCATGCATTAATGAGGACCATCGCGAGATCGTATCGCTAATCCATGCCTTTCGCGAGGCGCTTACAGACGGGAATATAAACGACAAGGTAATAGGCTCTGCCATTGTTGCCCTCAGGAGCCATATACGCAAAGAGGACAATGAGTTTTATGAATTCATAAAAAAGTATATTAATAATGAAATGAAAAAGGTAATAATGGCAGGGATGGAGCAGGCAGAAAGGGCATTTGTCCCGCAAGAGGCCGGGGAGCGCAAGATAGACGAGAAAAAGGCATTGGAAAGGTGCCTCCACCACGATAAGCTGTATGCAGCAAGAGAAAGCAGCTTAGACACATGCTGCCATTAAGGTATTTATATGAACAAGAGGTTCATGGCGGCTTTTATTTGCACTATTGCACTGATATTAGAAACAGCAGGCACAGGCCTTCATGCTGCTGTAATCTATGTCCCTGATAATTATAAAACCATTCATGATGCTGTAAGCAATGCCCAGCCGTATGACACGATTATAGTTCATAAAGGCGACTATAAAGACAACATTATTGTTGAGAAATCCATTACAATAAAATCCAGCGATGGATTTGATGCAGCCATAGTAAGCGCTCTTAATCCGTCCAATCCTGTCTTCAGGGTCAGTAATGTCAGCGGCGCAGCAATCAGCGGTTTTACTATCACAGACTCGGGCACGTCAGGGATACATCTTCAAAACTCCCATAACACCGCCATCAGCGATAACAGGATTGTAAAGAATGAGAGCGGTATAC
>CAKKRA010000383.1 GCA_919902475.1 Nitrospiria bacterium | reverse complement strand
AGCGCATTGATGAGGACTCCAAGCAACTGGCAGAAGCCATTACCTCAGGAACGGGTATCGTCATTACTACATTACAGAAGTTTCCATATGCACTTAAACATTTAGGAGAAACCCCTAACCGCAATTATGCTGTAATTATTGATGAAGCACACAGCAGCCAGGGCGGGGAAGCAAGCAGAAAAATGACAGAGGCGCTGGTAGGGAAAAACGTTTCGCTTGAAGAAGCTGAAAAGATTGAGGATGAAATTGAAACCAGCGTGCAAGACGAGGATGATTACATCCGTGAAACTATACGTAAACGCGGTCCTCAGAAAAATATAAGCCTTTTTGCTTTCACTGCAACACCAAAGGCAAAAACAATAGAAGTGTTTGGATTTAAAAATACGGAAGGCAAGTCTATGCCATTCCATCTATATTCCATGCGGCAGGCCATTGAGGAGGGATTCATCCTTGATGTGCTGAAGAATTATACTACTTATGAAACTTATTACAAATTTTGCAAAACAATCGAAGACGATCCTGAACTGAATAAGAGAAAAGCAGTAAAGGCAATTGGCCGTTTTGCTTCCCTGCATCCTACAAACCTTGCGCAGAAAACAGAGGTGATGGTTGAGCATTTCAGGCAAGTTACGATGAAAAAAATCGGAGGCAAGGCAAAGGCAATGGTTGTAACTGCGTCAAGAAAACATGCCTTAAGGTATTACCTTGAGTTTAAGGATTATATCAAAGAAAAAGGTTATGCCAACATTAAACCGCTTGTTGCTTTTTCAGGCACAGTGATTGATGACTTATATCCGGAAGGTGTAACCGAGGCGCAGTTAAACAAGTTTGGTGAGAAGGAACTGCCTGATAAATTTACAACTAATGAATATCAGGTTTTGCTGGTGGCTGATAAATATCAGTATGGCTTTGACCAGCCTTTATTGCATACCATGTATGTTGATAAAAAATTGTCAGGAGTAAAGGCTGTGCAGACCCTTTCACGGCTTAACAGAACCCATCACGGCAAGGAAGATACTTTTGTTCTGGATTTTGCCAATGACAGGCAGACAATCATTGACTCATTTCAGCCATATTATGAACTGACGGCTATGACTGAAACCACAGACCCAAATCATTTATACGATTTAAAGGGAAAGACTGATGCAGCGAATGTCTATTACCAATCTGAAGTGGATGCATTTGCCAGAGTATTTTATAAACCGGGCCATGTATCTGTGAAAGATCAGGGCAGGTTGTACGCATTTATTGATCCGGCAGTTGACCGTTTTAAGGCTTTACAGGAAGAGCTGCAGGATGAATTCAAAAAGTCTTTGACTGCTTTTGTGAGATTGTATTCATTCATTTCACAGATTATGCCATTTCAGGATGTTGCACTTGAAAAATTGTATTCATACGGACGCTTCCTGCTGACAAAACTTCCCAAAACAGATTACACCGAGCGATTGAAATTGGATAATGAAGTGGCGCTTGAATATTATCGCTTACAAAAAGTAGCCGAAGGGAATCTGGTTTTGCAGGTTCAGGGAGGGCATAGCCTTGACCCGACAACAGAGGCTGGTATCAGCAAACCAAAAGATGAAAAGGATAGACTTTCAAACATTATTTACCTGCTAAACGAGAAATTCGGCACCGACTTTACTGAAGCCGACCGTTTATATTTTGAGCAAATTGAACAGGCATTGTTTGAGAATGAAGATTTGAAAGTAAGGGCGCAAAACAATCCTATTGAAAATTTCAAGTATGCCTTTGAAGAGGTATTTATACAGACACTTATTGACCGCATGGATTCAAATCAGGAAATATTTGACAAGATCATGGAAAATACCGAATTTAAGACTGATGTAAAAGAGTGGTTGACAAAGAAAATCTATCAGCGGTTTAATGAGAAATAAAAATAACCAGAAAAGTCAGCCGTGTCTGGTCTACACCCATGACAAAGTCTGCTTCAATTAAAGTTTATTATAAAGGAGGTGTTTACAAATGCTTAAGGTTCAGCAAAAAATATTGGCTGGCTCTATATTTATTCTTTATTTTTTTCAAGCATTGACAGCCCATTAGATAATATGGTATAAAAT
>CAKKRA010000382.1:609-1152 GCA_919902475.1 Nitrospiria bacterium | reverse complement strand
CTCAGTTCGCCGACTTCGCCGTGACGGATTACCGCGAAGCGATGAAAAAAGCTCGAAAAGGCGATCTCATATATTGCGACCCACCGTATAAACATAGCCAATCAATTCTTTATGGTGGGCAGCAGTTCCGGTTAGAAGATTTGTTTGAGGAGATTCTTCGGTGTAAGTCCAAGGGCGTCTATGTGGCTTTGAGCATCGACGGCACAAAGAAATCGGGCAAAATGATTTGTGATATTCCTACTCCAGACGATCTCTTTGGGGAAGAAATCTTCGTCAATGTTGGACGCTCAATGTTGCGCCGGTTCCAAATGGAAGGCCAAACCCTCGAATCTGAAGTCGTGTCTGACAGGCTATTGTTGACGTATACGCTATAGCTCTATGTGAAGCCCTAACTTTATTTCGGCCAAGCACTGACGGCTTGCAAAGAAAACCCAATAAGAAAACAAATAAGTCCCACGCCAGCCCACCTGCTAGCACGAACACGCTCCCTTGCGCGCTCCGCCGCGACAGCCTCATTCTTTCGCAAGAGATCAGGATCGCCCA
>CAKKRA010000382.1:0-599 GCA_919902475.1 Nitrospiria bacterium | reverse complement strand
GCCTGACTTGATGTATTTGTTCGATCAATGTGGCTCGTGCAATGCTAATGCGAACACCGACATAGACGAGGAGAGCGCCCACAATATCAAATATGAGTCCGACAAAGCCGCTCCACTGTCGCATCATATCGAACGCGGTCAATATCATCGCCAGCTCCTCCATCGAGTCCTAACTATAATTCGACCGCCTAAATGCTGTGTTGCAATACAGCATTTAGGCTGTAATAAAATCGGATACTCGTAAAATCATAGACCTAGCGGTTTTTATCATATCAACCCTAATTACTGCGATCACTTCACGTAGTGCATGAAATTCGCGTACGACGACTCGGCGACCTTGAACCACTGGTCACTGGCGGCGGCAAATTTTTTCCACTCGGTGTAGATGCGTTTGAACACGGCGTTCTTGCGCGCCTCGTCTTCGTACATCTCGAACGCCGTCTTGCGCGCCGCGAGCATGACGTCCTTGGGGAAGGCGTGCAGCTTCACGCCGACCCTGAGCAGCCGCTGTAGCGCCGCCGGGTTTTTGGCGTCGTATTCCGCAAGCATGTACAGGTTCGCCTCCACCGTCGCGGCTTCGAACGCGGCGCGGTAGGGCG
>CAKKRA010000381.1 GCA_919902475.1 Nitrospiria bacterium | reverse complement strand
TTTCTTATGAATAACATTACATCAAAGCCAATAGAAGACAGAAAGATGTGCACCCTGTGCAGCAAGTGCATTGAGGCATGTCCAACAGATATAATAAACATAAAAAATAAGAGGCTCGCCTTTGATTATAACAAGTGCATACGATGCTTCTGCTGCCTTGAGGTCTGCCCTGAAGGCGCAATGCAGGTGAAACAGGGGGCGCTTTTAAAGCTGTTTAGTTATTTTTCATAGCCTACCAGAGGATAGACCTCGGAAATCTTTTTGCAAAGAAATAGTCTATGCCAAATGCCCTGCCTGCCCTTGTGAGCATAACAACTACATGGCTTACTGCGATTACATAAAATGTCCAGTACCACTGGCTTTCAGCATAGCTTGAGGCAAAGTAGAAGTTCATTATCATTAAGAATCCAAAAAAACTGCTTAATACTGTCAGGATTCCAAAGATTAATGACAAGCCGACAAGTATCTCGCCAATCATCACCTGATAGCCAAATATCTGCCAATGGGGGATTGCAAGGTTTTCAAGAAAATATTTATACCATGGATATGGATTCTCTTCTGCCCAGAATTTTAGCTTAGATTCAAGCCCCTTCATAAAATTCGGGTGGAGCTTTTGTATGCCCATCTCAAGCCAGAGTATGCCGAGGGTAATCCTCAAAAGCACAGGGCCAATGGCAGAGGCCTTATGATCCCAGTTTTCTTTAAGGAAGCCTTTTATCAATTTATAGTCTGTCCTCGTAGACCTTAATCTTAGCCTTCTTCTTCAACCCCTCTACATAAGCCATATATGCCCTTTCCTGCTTCTGAAGCAAAAGCACATCTACATTTCCCTGTGCAGGGATATTTTGAGCCTCTCCTTCAGAGTAGCCGACAGATTCCTTTATCAGCCTGCGCATCTTCTCCTTTAAAATGTCTTCCTTTAAGTTTCTTTCAAACGCAGCAGGGGAATATTTATTTGCAGACAGCACCCTTTTATATATTTCAGGGTTAAACTTTCCATCCTTTTGAAATGCGGGCATTGAGCTTATAATATCAAAGACCTCTTCATCGCTTACCATCAATCCTGTCTCAGACGCAGCGCTTAATATTATCCTCTCTTCAATAAGAGAATTTAGCACGGTTCTTTTAAGATTCATCTTTTCAATCATTTCATCTGTATATTTATCTTTTAGTATCTTCTTGTATGTATCCACTGTCCTGAAATATGCCTTTTTGTATTCATCAAATGGAATGGCCTCGCCATCAACGGTTGCTATGACATTGGAGCCAGTTGGATTGACTGCCCCCCTTCCCCATACAAGAAATATTGTGCCTACAAAGGCAATGATTACCACCCATAAGGTAATTACAAGCAAAAACTGCATTCTCTCACGCAAAATCTTTATCATAAAGCCTCCCTCTGATTGATGTAATCTGTTCTTTAATCTGTGTAATCGTTAATTATACTTTTCTGCATCATAAAGTGCAATATTTTTTTGCTTTCTTGACATTGATAGCCAATATGGTATTATTTATAAATAGTTAGGTTATTAAAAAGGCGGCTGCGAATCACGCAGGCTGCCATCATACAGTCGTATAAGGGATATTATTTTAATAATGAAGATAGAAGGTTTTGGTCTTACAGATATAGGAAAAAAAAGAAAATTAAATGAAGACAGTTTTGGATTATTTCCTGAAAACGGCCTCTATGTAGTTGCAGACGGCATGGGCGGCCATGCAGGCGGCGAGATTGCAAGCAGATTGGCAGTAGACAACGTTGAAGAGTTCATTAAACTCTCTGCTAACAGGGATGATATCACATGGCCGTTTGAAATAGACGAGTCAAAGTCCAAAGACGAAAACAGATTGAATGTTGCCATACGGCTTGCAAACAGCCGAATATTTCATGAGGCATTAATAAATAAAAAATTAAACGGCATGGGAACAACCATTGTTACAGCGCTCTTTGCTGAATCGCATCTCTATATAGGCCATGTTGGCGACAGCCGCGCATATCTGATAAAAAATGATGAGATAAGGCAGTTGACTGATGACCATTCTGTAGTCTATGAGCAGATGAGGCTGGGCGTTCTTTCAAAGGAAGACGCAAAGACCCATTCATTAAGGAATGTCCTTACAAAGGCATTAGGCACAGAGCCTGATATAAGGGTGGATATGAGGACAGAGAAGCCAGAGGCAGGCAATATATATCTTTTCTGTACAGACGGGCTTACAAATATGCTGACTGATGAGGAGATGCATAATATAGTAAAGAATGAAAGCAATAATATAGAGAATGCCTGCAGGGAATTGATAGCTGCTGCCAATAGAAACGGCGGCATTGATAATATCACAGTCATAATTCTAAAGATTGTATGATATTAGTTGGTCTTACAGGCGGCATTGCAAGCGGCAAAAGCACTGCATCCGGGATATTCAAAGAGCTCGGCGCTTATATAATAGAC
>CAKKRA010000380.1 GCA_919902475.1 Nitrospiria bacterium | reverse complement strand
CTTGGCTATTTCAATATATTCCTTGTTTATATCAATGCCGATAAATTTTCTCCCCAAATTTTTTGCCGCCACCAAGGTAGTTCCGCTGCCGGCAAAAGGGTCAAGAACAATTGCTTTATGGGAATAAGTTGTTAAGCTGATGATATATTCGCACAGGCTTAATGGTTTGACAGTCCTATGCAAATTAAAATCTCCCTTTTCTTTTTTATCCGGTTTTGAGATTAAAAAACATTTGTCAACTACTTGATTAATTGTATCTGTTGAAACTACATTAGAGGGAAACATCTCCTGACCGATCTTCACATGAGTATTCAATAAACCGACATTATATTTCCTGAAATTTTTAAGAAAGGTCCCCTCTGTTTCTTTTTGTGCCATTACAATCGGCTCAAAGCAAGACTTGATTTGTGGCGTTTTCCAGCCGGTCAACTGCTTTTTCAAATTCGCTTTTGTTCGCTCGTCCTCATTCAATTTATCAATAAAATGATTCAGACTCATCGCCTTTGGCTGATTTTGTGTGTAGAGCCAAATAAAACAGTCTCGTATCAAAAATCCAGCATCATCAATTGCAGAAACCATCCGGTGATACAACCTGGGACTGGAAAATGAAAAGAAAAATCCGCCTGGCTTTAAAACCCTTAAAATTTCCTTGGCAATCTTGTAATACCAGTCATAGAATTTTTTTCCTTGCTCTTTGTCAAACTTCATGCCAGCAGGCAATGACTTAACAACATGATGATATTTCGTGCTTGCCACTTTCTTTTCATCCCAGCCATTATCCATCTTGTCCAGAAAATACGGCGGGTCAGTCAAAACCAAGTCAATGCTATTATCCTCTAAACCGGATAAGACTTGTAACGTATCGCCGTGAATGATTGTATTCAAATATTCACCATTCATTATTAATGCCCCTTATTCATTTCGTATGTTACCCTTTTACCTTGCTCCTCGGATGTGCCTTGTCATATACCTCCATCAGCTTATCTATGCCAAGATGCGTATACCTTTGTGTTGTTGAGAGGCTCTTGTGTCCGAGAAGCTCCTGAATGGATCGCAGGTCAGCGCCTGCATTTAACAGATGTGTTGCAAATGTATGCCTCAGGCCGTGAGGCGATATATGCGCAATATTTGAAAGTCGGCTTACATATTTATCCACTATCCTTGCAATGCTCCTCTCTGTGATCCTCCTGCCGTCCTTGTTTACAAAAAGGACGTTATCATTATACAGGTATGCTGTTTCATTACCCTGACCCTTTGACCCTTTGACCCTTTGACCCTTTTCAAGAAGCTCCTGCCTTTTGTTTAGATAATTTTTAATTGCAGTCGCCGCCTTCTCTCCTATCGGCACAATCCGCTCCTTACGCCCTTTACCTTTTACCTTTACAAGCCCGGATGTAAAATCAATATCAGAATCGTTAAGGCCTGCAAGCTCGCCAATGCGTATGCCTGTTGAATAAAAGGTCTCAAGGATG
>CAKKRA010000379.1 GCA_919902475.1 Nitrospiria bacterium | reverse complement strand
TTATCAGAAGGGCGCAGAGGGCACAGGGTCAGCTCTACACCCTGCACAACCTCAGCCCATTGCTGATATGTCCTGCCTATTTTTCTTACTGCTTATTTCGTTTAAAGGAATATGATAAGCGCCCGGCTATCAAGAATTTTCTTTGGATATTGAAAATAATTGCAAAAATGATAAAATAGCTATATAGTTTTAAATAAAGGAGGTGTTATAAATTAATAGGACATCGTTCTCCAGTATCCTTTGAGCTGGATGCTATGGCAGCCTAACTTAACTCTGTGTCCGTGAAAACGTGGGAAGATCAGATGGAATTTTATGGATGCGTAACTTTTTTCCAGAAATTATCAGCTTTTGTTGTGATTAGCAATAGCCTTTCCTCAAGCTCCTTCCTTTTTGCCTCAAGCTGTTTTTTATCAGAATCTTTATTAACTATCACTGGTTCACCAAAGATGACGACTGCTTTTGAGAATGGATACGGTATTATAAAACTATCCCATGAGCCAAGGATTTTTTTTTTGATGCGCTGTATGTAAGCGGTATAATCGGCTTTCCTGTAAGCTTTGCGAGCTCTATTATACCCATCTGAGCCTTATGTTTAGGCCCTTTGGGGCCGTCAGGCGTAAAGGCAATATCATAGCCTTCATCAGTCAATTTTATGAGCTTTTTAAATGCTGAGATGCCTCCCCTTGTTGTAGAGCCGCGCACAGAGCTGATTCCAAGATATTTGACTGCCCTGCTTACAAACTCGCCATCCCTGTGCCTGCTTATCATTATATAGGCTCCTTTGCGTGACTTATAGGCAAAGGGCATAAGCAGCAGCCTTCCATGCCAGAAGGCAAAGATGGCATTCTCGCCTTTCCTCTGCAATTCATCCACAAATTTAGTTGTTATAACCCTCACCCTGATAGTCAATACAAGAAGCCTTAAAAGAAGGCTGACTAATAAAGTAAAGATATTCAGCATTATAAAATCAGAAATTTTCTGCATTATTATTAACCTTCTGAGACGGCTAAATTAGGTTGAATTTCCTTTTCATCCCTAAACTGCATCTTATAAAGCTTCTGATAAAGGCCGCTGTTTTTAAGAAGCTCTTCATGCCTGCCAATCTCATTTATCCTTCCATTTTCAACAACAGCAATCCTGTCTGCATGCTGAATGGTAGAAAGCCTGTGGGCAATAACAAATGTTGTCCTGTTCTTCATTAAATTTTCAAGCGCCTTCTGAACCATGAATTCAGATTCTGTATCAAGTGACGATGTCGCCTCATCCAAGATTAATATCGGAGAATCCTTTAATATTGCCCTTGCTATTGCAACCCTCTGCTTTTCTCCGCCTGATAATCTTACACCCCTTTCACCTATTATAGTATCGTATCCTTCAGGTATCTTGATTATAAATTGATGAGCATAGGCTGCCTTTGCTGCATCAATCACTTTTTCAAGTGATACATCAAACCTGCCGTAGGCAATATTATTTCTTACAGTATCATTAAACAGCATCACATCCTGACTGACAATGCTTATTTGTTCCCTGAGTGAGTTTAGCGAAACATCTTTTATGTCTGTCCCATCAATGAGAATCTTGCCTGATGTTGGTTCAAAAAAACGTGGTATCAGATTCGCAAGCGTGGTCTTTCCTCCACCGCTTGTTCCGACAAAGGCAATAACCTCTCCTTTTCTTACAGTCAGATTTACGCCTGCTAATACATCATTCTCTGACGACTCGTACTTGAAAAAGACATCTTTAAATACTATTTCATGTTTTAAAGCAGCAAGCTCTATTGAATCCTTTTTCTCAAGACTTTTTTCAGTAGGTATGTCCAATATTGAAAATACGCGCTCTGCTGCTGCAAGGGCCTGCTGCAGTGTATTATTTGTCTTGCTTAACGCCTTTACAGGCCTGTACATTAATCCAACTGCAACTAAGAAGGAAAAGAATGTCCCTGCGGTCATCTCCTCATTTATAACCTTCATCCCGCCATAATAAACAACTACAACAGCGCCTAAGGCGCCCAAAAATTCTATAAGCGGCGAGGTAACCTCAGAAACCCTTATACCTTTAATGGTTATATTAAAATAACTTCTATTATGCTCTCTGAATCTCTTTGCTTCAAAATCCTCCATCCCAAAACCTTTAACAATTCTTATGCCTGAAAAGGTCTCCTGTAATATTGATGTAATGTCTGCTATCCTCTCCTGCCCTTTTTTGCTTATCTTTCTTAAGCGGCTGCCTAACGTAACAAGTAAAAGAAAGGCAAATGGCATTACCAGAACTGATATGGATGCAAGCCTCCAATTTTGATAAATGGCAACGCTAACAAGGCCTATGATTGTCAGGCTGTGCTGAAGGAGGTCTTTAATAACTGATGTTGCAGCCCCTTGCATAAGGTTTACGTCATTTATAATCTTTGACATCAGCTTGCCTGTTGATTTCTTGTTATAGATATTTAAAGGAAGGTTTATAATATGCTCATACAACTCATTTCTTATATCCATCAGCACCTTTGAACCGGCATATCCCATAAAAAAGGACTGGCCGTATGCAGAGAGGCTGTTTATTATATAAAACAAAGGAAGGACTGCAACAAGTTTATACAGCATTGCAGCATCCTTTTTTATAAAGACATCGTCAAGAAAGGGCTTTACAAGATATGAAAGGAGAGGTGTCATAAGCGAAACAATAAGCGTGCATACGACTGCCATGAACAGCTTCGCCCAGTATGGTTTTACATATCTTAATAGTCTTAGGTATAGATTCATAATATTTTTAATATAGAAACAGCAGCCTTTCTTGAAGCGCCGCTTTTCCCAAGTTTTATTCTGACCTTTTTAAGCTCCTCTTTGGTCTTTTGATATTTATCAGGTTTGTTATAAATATTCCATAATGCCCTGAAAATAATCTCAGAATTAACATCCTTCTGAAGTAATTCCGGGACTATTCTTTTTCCTGCAACAATATTTACAAGGCCAAAGTCCTTTACATTAACAAGAAGCCTTCCTATTATATAACTGATTAATGAAACCTTATATAAAATAACCATCGGCACGCCTATGATAGCCGCCTGAAGCGTAGCTGTCCCTGATGCAACAATTATTATATCCGAGATATTCATTATATCAACTGCATTTCCTTTAACCACCTTAACGGGTATGCCTAACTTTTCTGACATCTCTTTTATTTTAGCAAAATCCAAGCTGGGTGCAACAGGGAGTATAAACTGCGCATCTGGTATTTTATCCCTGATAATCGCAGCGGTCTTTAGCATCGGCTCAAGCAGGAAATATATTTCATTTCTCCTGCTGCCCGGAAGAAGGCCGAATACTGGCCTGTTTGCCGTC
>CAKKRA010000378.1 GCA_919902475.1 Nitrospiria bacterium | reverse complement strand
GTCCCACTCTTTAAGATGAACATCTGCTTCCATCCTCCTACCCCTTTATGGCATATTTAAATCGTGCATATAATATTATGCCTTAATCTTTATTGCAAGCAGAAATTTCAAGAACCCTTCACCCTTCCCTTAGTCCCCTCCCTGCCTGCGGCAGGCAGGCTATCAATGGAGGGGATAAAGGGGAGGAACATATTGCGCCATTAATAATATAAGCAATTTCCGCGCCAGACGGAGCTTATTAAACAATTCCTCTATTTATTGATATGTTAGAAAAAGAATAATAATTCAAGGCGGGATTCTTTTTGCCTATTTTAAGAATTTTTTTCCATTCTTTTCTATTTTTTTTATATTAGCCATTAGGCAAGTTTTGTGCGGCTCTTTAGCGCCTCAAAAATAATTATCCCTGCTGCTACTGAGGCATTTAGGGAATTTATCTTGCCTTTCTGCGGAATAGAAACGACAAAATCGCAGTTTTTAATTACAAGCGGCTTGACGCCTTCACCTTCGCTGCCTATTATAACAGCAATGGGCATCTTATAATCCATTTCATAATATCTCTTTTCGCCCTTCATATCAACGCCGACTATCCATATGCCTTTTTCCTTGAGCTCTGCTATTGTATTATTAATATTCCCAACCTTTGCAACTGCAACATATTCCACAGCGCCTGCTGATGACTTTGCAACAGCATCCGTAACACCGACTGCCCTGCGCTCCGGAATGATTATGCCATGGACACCTGCTGCCTCAGCGCTCCTTATTATTCCGCCTAAATTTTGCGGATTATCAATGCCGTCTAATATAATAATAAAAGGCTGTTCATTCCTCTCTTTTGCGATTTTTAGAATTTTATCAACTGTTGCATATTCCTTTGCAGAAACAACGCCCGCAATACCCTGATGGTTAGCTGTACCAACCAGTTTGTCAATAATCTCCCTCTGCTCAAACCTGATATGGATATCCCTCTCCCTTGCAAGTTTTATCAGCTCGTCAATCCTTGGGCCGCCTCTTCCTTTTGCAATATAGATTCTGTCAAAGCTCCGCTCGCCCATCTTAATTGCCTCTAAGACAGGGTTTAGACCTGTTAAAAACTCCCCACGCTGAACTCTATCATCCTTCATCTTTTTACCTTCCAGATTGTGCCATCAGATCTGTCCTCAAGAATAATTCCCTTATCCTCTAATTCGGCACGAATCTCATCAGCCCTTGCCCAATTTTTAGATCTTCTTGCGTTGTTTCTCTCATTAATTAATCTCTTAATTTCATCCTCTGATATCTTTATATATTTCTTTTTTGCATCAAAATAATCCTCAAGCGGCTTATTGAATACACCGAGCACAGAGCCGGCCTCTTTAAACAACTCATAGAGAGCAGGCAGATAAGGTATCAGGGCGCTGCTGTTGCCTGTTTCCCCTGCCTCGTCCATAAGGCGGTTAGCCTTGTGCAGCTCCTGAAAGATATGGCCAACGGCAAAGGCAGTATTAAAGTCATCATCCATGGCATCTATAAATGGCTGGAGAAGCCTCCCCTTTTCATTTTTATCCGCCTTCTTCTTCACTATCTCAGGCCACTCCTTCTCCATTCTCTCCTTTGTTGTATAAAATCTGTCTAAAGATGTCTCTGCATCGTGCAGGACATCAGGTGAATAATCAATCGGAGATCTGTAGTGGCTTGATAAAAGAAAGAGCCTTATTGCCTCTGCAGAATAATTTTTTAAGGCGTCTTTTATAGTCAGGATATTGCCGAGGGACTTGCTCATCTTCTCCTGATTTATATTTACAAAGCCGTTGTGCATCCAGTATCTGACAAAAGGCTTTCCTGTTGCTGCCTCGCTCTGGGCCATCTCGTTTTCATGATGAGGGAATATTAAATCCTTACCGCCTCCATGAATATCAAGCGTATCGCCAAGAAGCCTCCTGTTCATTGCAGAACATTCTATATGCCAGCCCGGCCTGCCCTTTCCCCACGGGCTTTCCCACCAGGGCTCATTTTCTTTTGATGCCTTCCAGAGCGCAAAATCAAGAGGGTCTTTTTTCCTCTCATCAACCTCCACCCTTGCGCCTGCCTCAAGCTCCTCTATATTTTTCTTAGAAAGGGCGCCGTATTTTTCGAACTTCCTCACAGAATAATACACATCCCCATCTACAACATAGGCATAACCTTTATCTATGAGCGTCTGGACAAATCTTATTATTTCATCCATTGTCTCAGTAACCTTTGGCCTGAAATCAGGAAGGCTTACGCCAAGCGCATCCATATCCTCATCAAATGCCTTTATATATCTATCTGCTATCTCTTTAGGGCTTGCTCCTTGTTCATTTGCCTTTTTAATTATCTTGTCATCAACATCAGTGTAGTTTCTTACATATATTACTTTATAGCCCCTGTATTTAAGGTATCTGTATATGCCGTCAAAGGCAACAGCGCTCCTTGCATGGCCAATGTGGCTCAAATCATAAACAGTCGGGCCGCACACATACATCCGCACCTCATTATTCTTTTGAGGAATAAAATCCTCTTTCTCGCCTTTTAATGTATTATATACCCTTATCAATCTAATTCCTCCACGGCTTTGTAAAAAGCTCCAGATGCAAGGCGGAGCGAGGACTCGCACCGCAGAACCCCCTCCCTAACCCTCCCCCTTAAAGGGGGATGGAAGGGTGGGGGTGAGGATGCGAGGCCGAAGCGACAACGTAGCAGATGGACTTTTTACAAAGCCGTGTATCATTTTGAAAACTGGTAGGTGCTATCCCCCCGCCTAAGACAAACCTTGTCCCTTCCAGTCTCCTTTGCCCGATACATTGCCTCATCAGCCAATTTTATAAAAAGGTTTTTATCCTCTTCAAACTTTTTTTCCATTATTATGCAGTCAAGATATGATGCAACTCCAACACTGCTTGTTATTGCACCTTTTATATGATGCGCAGGATCGCCATAGCGGCTTGCCTCTTCTAAAAAGATATGGTTTTTGATAGACTCTTTTATATCATTGCCTATCTTAAATGCCTGTTCATAATTTACATCAGGCAGGATTATTACAAACTCATCGCCTCCGTATCTGGCAATCACTGCATTCTCAGCCTGTACAACATCCCTCAGAATACCGCCAACCTCTGTAAGAACGCGGCTTCCAGCAAGGTGGCCGTAGTTGTCATTCACAAATTTAAAATTATCAAGGTCAAAGAATATAAGGCTCAGCTCTTTTCTCTGCTCTCTTGCCTTTTTAACCTCCAGGTCAAGCTGTATATGAAAGTATCTGTCATTATATAAACCTGTCAGGCTGTCCTCTTTTGAAAGCTCCTTGTGCC
>CAKKRA010000377.1 GCA_919902475.1 Nitrospiria bacterium | reverse complement strand
ATCCAAATTCGCGCTTGTGCCGATAGAGCCTCCAACAAAGTCTATCTCCTCTGATATCTGCTTTGAGCTCCTCGTCTTTGTCCCTTCTGTTAAAAGCCCTGCTGTAAGATTCGCAAGTCCGGCAAGCTCATCAGGCTCATATATTGAGCCTGCCTTTATCTTTATGTTAAAAACAACAGTAGGAATAGAGTGCCTCTCCTGCAGGAGCAGGACAATTCCATTTTTCAGAACAACACGCTTTGGCGCCTCCTCTGCTGTAACTGTGTTTAAAAAGGATATATTTAAAAATAATATTATTATCAGAGTAAAAAGAATCCTGAGCTTCTTCATCTATTGCCCCTTTCCATTTTGTTTTACTGGTATGAGTATGCCGACTGTCCTGTTCTTTTCTGTGAAATATGTCTTTGCAACACGCATTATATCATCCTTTGTCACCCTTCTTATATTATCTACATAGGCGTCAAGATATTTGTAGCCGATGCCTATTGTCTCAATCTGTCCGATCTGCATTGCCTGATAAAAGATAGAGTCCTGTGCAAATATAAATGACGCCTCAACCTGATTCTTTGACTTTTGAAGCTCCCTGTCTGTAACAGGCTCTGTCTTTAGTTTCTCTATCTCTGCATAAAGGGCATCCTCAAGCTCCTTTGTTGTCTTGCCGGGTTTTAATCCCCCGTAAAAATAGAAGAGGCTCGGGTCAGCGGCAATCCTGCCATAATCTCCGCCTGCATAAAGGGCAAGCTGCTTTTCATAGACAATATCCTGATACAGCCTTGAGCTTTTTCCTGCTGAGAGTATGTTTGAGACAACTTCTAAGGCAAATTCATCCTTATTGCCGATATTCGGCGTGTGATAGCCTATGAACACAAAGGGCAGTTGAGCCTCTTTGTGCAGGGTTGTTCTGCGTTCACCGAGCTGTTCAGGCTCTTTAATATTTATTTTTGCAGGCGCCTCTCCTTTTGGTATCTTTTCAAAATGCTCTTTTATCTTTGGGATGAGCGTCTTTGTATCAAAATCGCCGACAACCACTATTGTGGCGTTATTCGGCATGTAATATTTTTTGTAATGATTGTAAAGGTCGTCCCTTGCAAGAGTGTCTAAATCAGACATCCATCCTATAATCGGTGAATGATATGGATGAACCTTAAATGCCATTGCATAAAGCTCTTCAACAACAAGGGAGGTGGGCTCATCATCTGTCCTCATCCTTCTTTCTTCCTTTACAACATTTCTTTCCAGTTGAAACTCTTTTTCATCAATCAACAGGTTTGTCATCCTGTCAGACTCAAGCTCTAAGGACAGGTGAATTCTGTCGCTTGAAAATACCTCAAAATAGGCTGTGTAGTCCCTGCTTGTAAAGGCATTTTCATTGCCGCCGTTCTTTGCCACAATCTTTGAGAACTCGCCTTTGCCGTATTTCTGCGTGCCTTTAAACATCAGATGCTCTAATAAATGCGACAGCCCTGTTTTTCCTGTTGCCTCATTCCTTGAGCCGACCTTGTACCATACCTGAAATGTAACTGTCGGCGCCTTGTGCTCTTCCATTGCTATTATCTTTAAGCCATTGGACAGCACAAATTCCTCCACCTTTTTTGCAAAGGCAGGCTGTGAACTTAATATTATTGTGATTAGAACAATAATTACGGCAGCTAAATTCTTTTTTAAAAGAAACATGAAAAACCTCCTATTTTAATACTCTGCTTTTATATGCTGTTTTTTTCAGGACTCTGTTGTTTCTGTTCTTTGTTGAAAATAGCATCAGCGGTATCCTGAATAAAGGCAGGCAGCACCTTCATCCCGTTTTTGTTTAAATCCCTGCTAAGAGATGTAAGTGTGTTGTAATAATACTCCTTTGGAAAGACGCTATAGCTGATGGCTACAGACAATATTAAAAGGAGTACAAGAAAGAAGGTAACCTTCGTCCTCTCCCATAGCTCAATCTGGCTCCTTTTGCTCTTTATCCTGTTTATGGAATACCTCAGCCTCTTTCTTACAGGCTCCTTTTTAACTGGTTCAAAGGCAACAATTACGGCATCAAAGATATTTATCAGCCATAATAAAGATGCAATAAATGCAGACGCCCCTGTTGTTAACAGCATCTTTTCAAAAATTGATTTTTCATTTTCCATGTCAATTGACGGCCAGAGGGCTGTTGCTGAAATGATAAATGTCAGGCAGAACATCCCTGCAAAGAATGAAAATAGGTACAGCATGCCCTTTCTAAACTGGCCGTTTAATATCTGCCCCAATCCCGGGATTAAAGTAGATGCAATGCCGCTCAGGACAGGATGATCTGTTCCATTAAAAGGCTCGTTTCTTGTCCTGTCAACAGATAGGTATGCATGGATGATGTTCCCATACCACAAGAGCATTATCAATGCATATAAGAAAAAGAACATCAGTATAATATTTATTGGTGTAAGGCCAATGCCTTTTAGAAAAGTAAATACCGTATCCCAGTTTATTAATATCATAGAAAATGAAAGGCCAAAGACAGCCATAGCAATGAGCAGGGAAAGGCCGTGTCTTGTATCCTTGTTGTAAATCTGGCCGCCTCCCCACAGAAACAAGGATAATGTCGCTGCTATTGCAGGGCTCTTCTCATTTGTCTTAAGATAAGGATGAGACACCTTTTTTGTTGAGGGGCTCTCTGCGCCTTTATCAGAAGCGCTGTCTATAATTGTATTCTGTATTTCCCATATCTTCTTTTGCATAACATAATCTCCTGTTACTTATATACTATAATTGAAAGCAATTTATTATGTCAAGAAGTAATAATTTATGTTATACTATTTCCCTCAAAAACTAAAGGGAGGCTTTTTTAATGAAAAAGGGGTCATGGGTTCATAGATATCTGAAGCCTGAGTCATTAAATCTTCGGCACTACTTTGGCGGCATGGCATTTTTATTGCTGATTGTGCAGCTTTCAACAGGCTTATTTATGACCATGTTTTATCAGCCGCAGCTTGAGAATGCCTATAAGAGCGTCCAGCATATCAATAATGTTGTTTATGGCGGCAGGCTCATCAGAAACATGCACCGATGGAGCGCTGTATTGCTTGTGCTTGGAACGATTATCCATATTGTAAGGAGCTTTGTAAGAAAGGACTTTTTTATTGAGAAAAAGCGGTTTTTGTGGCTCACAGGGTTCCTGCTTTTTTTTATTGTTATTTCCTTTATTGTTACAGGGCTTGCGCTTCCATGGGAATGGAGGGGCTATTGGGTCATGGAGATGATTCCAAACTATTTAGGCGTAACGCATTTTGTAGGCAATGCGCTAAAGCAGTTTCTTATTGATGCCTATACCATTCCAAGGAATTATAATCTTCATATATTAATCCTTCCGCTTATTTCAATAATCCTGATTGATTTGCATTTTCTGATGAATCTCAGAAAAAGGGGAATCGGCAAATATCTTGCAAAACATGCGCTTATTGTAATGCCGTTTTTTATTGCAATTATTATTTTGGCCAAACTCCTTCCAATTCCATCTGAGGACCCTGATATTATACCTTTGCCTCTTGAAGGAAAATTTATACCAGGGCCTGAGTGGTTTTTTGTGGTGTTTCTCACGCCCTTCATGTATCTCAAAGGCGTCATGGTGCCGTTGTTCGGTGTATACATGCCTTTTGCCATATTTACACTGCTGACATTCCTGCCATACTACTTAAAAAAGAAGGCTACTGCAGCAGCTTCTGCCTCCAAAGGGTTTCTTGCATCAAAGGGATTTAAGGCAGGGCTTGTTGTTGCAATAACAGTTATTATATTCGGCCTGCTGTTCCTCGGAAGCTATCAGTCGCCGATATACGGGTGCAATGCCTGCCACAATACCTACAGGGGCATAAGGATGGGTGTTCCGCCGCCAACATTTAAGGACAGGAAGGTGAATCCAATATTATCAGACAATGAATGGATGATGAGGCACTGGTACTATCCGGATGTCACATGGTAAAATGAAAAAGCACGCAAATATAATTATCATAGGAATACTGCTATTGCTTGCTGCAATTAGCATTGTTTATCTCTTTTTAGCAAAAGGGCCAAAGGCAGCAGTTGAGGAATATATTACTGCCATGCAAAGGAAAAACTTTGACACCCTGTATGAGATGAACTATGAGTCGCAGAGAAAGGTCCTGCTTATACTAAGGGAGACAACAGAAAGACGCGAAGATTTGCTTAAAGAGAATTATCTTGCAGAAAAGCAGGCCTTTGAAAAGGCAATTGCAGGCACAGACATTTCGCTTCAGTGGTCAGAAAAATTCCTGTTCATGCCTGATATGAAATACTCAATTATGAAGGCTGAAGAGGAGGTTGAAAAGGCGCCGAGTGCATTTTTCAGGGAGAGGCGGCTGATGAATGTATATGTAAAGGTTGAGTACACAAATGAGGCAGTAGCGCCTGTTCTTCAGGCAGCAGGCCTTGAGCCTAAGAAAATAAAGAGCGCAATATATCAGATAAAGATGATACAGCGGGAAGAGATAATAAAGGGAATAAGATTAGAAAAGATTAAAAGGGGATGGATCTTTAAGGGGCTTACAGTTGTTGAGGCCGCGCCATTTTAATCACTAGAACCCCTTTGCTGATAAATAATGGCGGATGCAAAAACCGAGATTAAGGATAGGGGCGAGGTTGCCTCGCCCCTACTAAATTGATTACAACCCCATCTTCTTTAAGGCCTCGTCGCCAGAGCCTTTGGCTGCTGGCGCCTCTTCAGGCAGATACAGCATTACCCCGCCCTTGACAGGCCTTATAACTATTTTTCCTTCCTGCGACAGCTTATTGGTTGCCTCAACAGGATTTTCACCTTCAAAATACTTTTTGAAGGCCTCGTTAAAACCTGAATAAACTGTGTGTATCCCCTTATAACCCTCTTTTCTTAAACTAACAACCGCCTTTCTTACAAACTCTTCATGATTCATTTTTTCTGACATGACTAAACCCTCCTTTCAGATTAAAGTTTTTCATACACCCAAACCCTTCCGCCGTCCCTTATCTCGCCTATTCTTTTAACAAGCCTCTTTTTATAGAGATTCAACAACCGTGTGCCAACAGTGTTTGCTGGGAGTTTTAAGGCATTGCAAAGATCGCTGGCTGTTACCTTGCCTTTTTTAAGTATAAAATTCAATGTCTCTTTCAAATAATTATTCAGGTCTCCTAAAAGCGCTTTCTTCCCATCCCTCATCTCTGCCATTACAGCCAGCTCCTTTCTCTCAAGCGCAACCTCTATGTTCTCCCTCTGATTGTCGTTGAGGCCTGTGAGTATTATATATTTATCTCCATACTCGCCGCTTATTAAACGGGAGATGAGCTTTGCCGCAATCTCATCAGCGCAGGAATAGTCAATTATCCCGATCTTAGAAAAATCAAGGGCAACAACCTCGCCAGCCTTTTCCTTTGACAGGTCTTTCTCAATCCTCTCCCTTATCACCTGACCCGACGGCCTTGTAACAAGGTCAGCAGAGCCGTTTTTCAGTTCTTCCTTTAGAAGCTTATAGATGTTATAGGTAATCATAATTAAATCCATCCCTTCTAAGGGATGGCAAATCCTATTCCCCTCTAATAAGAGGGGATTAAGGGGTGTGTCTGTTTTCAATCATTCTGATACAGCCTTTAATGTCTTCTCAAATCCATGGGTATATCCGTCCACTTCAACTGCTAATTTTAACTTATTGCAGAAAAAGTCTACAATGTAATTATCAATTGGTTTTTGTCTATGAAAATCATAGCCCATTAACTGTTTTCCTTTTATATAAATCCAGAGTTTTATTTCTGCCTTAGTGCTGGTTTTTCGTAGTTTTCTGGATAGCTCTTTCAGCTTTGAATCATAAAGGACTTTCATTTATACACACCCCTGCACCCCTCTTTTTAGAGGGGAAGGTTTTGTACTGACAGCATATCTGCAATCAATTCTTTTATGTCTTCGTTATGTATGATCATAAGCTTCCCTGCATTCCCCTCTCCTAAGCCATGCCCTTGCCAGCCGGGCATCTTCATAGCTCACCTCGGAATGAAATAACTCCACAACAGGGGTCAGATTCCACTCCTGTAAGTTTAAAAACAGCTTCTCAA
>CAKKRA010000376.1:1466-2031 GCA_919902475.1 Nitrospiria bacterium | reverse complement strand
AAATAGGAGAGAAAATGGAGAAGCCAAAAGCAGAAATAAAATATAGAAGAAGAAATTATTTTATAAAAAAAGGCTTTCAGGCAAGATTCATATTACGATTTATTTTAGTTATATTCTTGGGGATAATAGTTTCAAGCGGTATTGTCTATTATCTTACCTCTAAAAAGATTGAAGAGGCATATTACCGCTCGCATATCAAGATTGCATCAACAGGAGAAATTGTATACCCGATTCTCTTTACTGCAAATACAATTACAGTTGGCATTATAATTGTTATCACGATTATAATAACCCTTCTTATATCACACAAAATAGCAGGTCCACTTTACAGAATAGAAAAGAGCATCCATGAGATAGGCGAAGGAAATCTCTCATTTAAAATATACCTTAGGGCAAAGGACGAGCTGATTACCCTTGCTGAGATATTTAATAATATGATGGCAAAGCTAAAGGGAAAGATTGAAAAGATACAGGGTGCTGCTAATTATATGGACAGCACAGTCAATCAGTGGTCAATTGTCAAAAAACTGGACAAAAAGGCATTGTCAAAGGATGTAACAGCAAT
>CAKKRA010000376.1:0-1456 GCA_919902475.1 Nitrospiria bacterium | reverse complement strand
TTGCTTCGTGTGGGTTCGTATGCTGCCGCTCGAGAAAAAGGGTTAATGAGATTGAAAAGGTAATTGCAACATTTAAATTAGAGAAATAGGCTCTTTAACTTGGTAAAAAAGTAACCCCCTACCTGCTCCTATACCATTTAATCTCAGCAAACATCAATAATTCATCCAAGAGCAGACGGACTTCAGTGAGTGTCTTTTCAGTGTTTATGTCAAGGGAGTTGGTTTTTTGCAACTGCTTCCTGATTTCTTTGAGTTCTTCTATTGTTTTAAGGGTCTTTTTTATTGCCTCTTCCCATATTTTGTTTGCATCCTTAGAATCGATATTCGTCCAGCAGTTTCCTCTTTTTCCCCATCCCATTATCATACAGATTTTTTTACTTATTTAAAACTTCTTTTCCCGTTTATTTTATAATATGTTATGAATAATTTATGCCTCATTTCTATCCACACTCTTTCCTGAAGAGCCTAAAAACAAAGTGTAACCCTCACCTGCCTCCTCGTTTTAATATCCCGCAGAAATTGACTTTCCTTAAATAATAATGCTAATATGACCGCATGGATAAGGAAAAAGAGCAGAAACAGATACCCTTTGTATGGATCGCCTTTTCATTACTTTTAGCCCTTCTTATTATTAATTTTTATATCTTCTCTGCAGCGCCGTCAGAGCGCATCTCATATAGCGAATTTAAAAAGATGGTTGAGGAAAAGAAGTTTGAAGAGGTTATTATAGAACCGAATCTTATAAGAGGGGTCATAAAAGAAAAGGACAAGACAAAAGAGGTAAAGGCAGTTAAGGTTGATGACCCTGAATTGATAAAGCTCTTAGAAAAGAATAATATAAAATTCTCTGGCAAAGAGGCTGATACATGGCTTAGGGATTTGCTGCTTGCATGGGTAATCCCAATAATCATCCTCGTTTTAGTCTGGAGATTCCTCTTTGGAAGGCTTGGCGCAGGTCCTGGTGTAATGGCAGTTGGCAAGAGCAGGGCAACTGTGTATATAGAAAAGGATACAGGGGTTACCTTTAATGATGTGGCAGGCGTTGATGAGGCAAAAGAGGAATTAAAAGAGGTAATAGATTTTTTACAGCATCCAGATAAATATCTAAGGCTCGGCGGAAAGATACCAAAGGGCGTCCTGCTTGTTGGTCCAACAGGAACAGGAAAGACGCTCCTTGCAAAGGCAGTAGCTGGCGAGGCAAAGGTGCCTTTCTTTAGCATGAGCGGCTCTGAGTTTGTTGAGATGTTTGTTGGCGTTGGCGCTGCAAGGGTAAGGGATTTGTTTGCACAGGCAGAGCAGAAGGCGCCGTGCATTATATTTATTGATGAGATTGATGCGCTTGGCAAGGCAAGAATCGCTGCCCCAATTGGCGGCGGCTATGAAGAGCGCGAGCATACCTTACAGCAATTGCTTGTTGAGATGGATGGATTTGATACCAAAAAAGGTATTATAATCA
>CAKKRA010000375.1:263-1174 GCA_919902475.1 Nitrospiria bacterium | reverse complement strand
TTTACAAGCAAGAGGGACTTCAAGCTGATTAAATTTACCCCTTCATCAGAGGGCTTTAAAGATTATCCTCTGCCGAGCAGGGGTGTTGTTGAGGGCATTACATCTGACAAGAATGGCGCAATATGGTTTTGTGAAAGGTATGGCAGAAGGGTGGTAAGATTTACCCCTTCCGCTGCTACCTTTACAGAGTTTGATATGCCGATGAAGGATAGCAAGCCGATTGATATTGTCGCAGATTCTAACGGCAATATCTGGATTACTGAGGCTGTAAGCAACCAGATAGTTAAGATTGATGTATCAAAACTCGGTTCCTTAAAAAAGGATGAGGGGCTTTCTATTAAGTTTACTCCGCCAAAAGACATGTTTAAGCAATGAATGCAAACAAAATAATACTCTTAGCAGCCCTTGGTCTGATACTCCTCGCCATATATAACTACAAACCACAAGCTGTATCAATTAGCATTGGCCAGGCAGCAAAGCCCTTTAACATTGAACTTGTTGATGGAAGCCAGTGGAGGCTTGATGGTTATAAAGGGGCGCCTGTTGTTCTATTTTTTTGGGCTGAGTGGTGCCCATGCTCGCACAATTCCATGCCATTTATGGAGCAGGCATATAAAGAGTTTGGCGGAAAGGGTGTTAAATTTCTTGGTGTCGGCATTCAGGATACAGAGTCAGAATTAAAAAAATTCATCCAGCAGGAGAAGCCTTCCTTTCCAATGGCATTTGATCTGAAAAGCAAGGTTGCTGACCTCTATGGGATTGTTACAACACCAACCACAATATTTATTACAAAGGATGGAAAGGTTGGCGGGAAATATGTCGGTCAGATAAAGACCTATCAGACGCTGTCAGAGCCGTTGAATAAGTTGCTATAGGAAAATATATTTAATGTTATTGCGAGCAACCTCACC
>CAKKRA010000375.1:0-253 GCA_919902475.1 Nitrospiria bacterium | reverse complement strand
CCCTCCCATCAAGGGAGGGGAAATAATAAGATTCCCTCTCCCCTTGCGGGAGAGGGTTAGGGTGAGGGGGATTTGAAAAATTACGGAATAAATAATGAAAGTAATATATCAGTTACTCTCAATAATCACTGCCAGCAGCTCTGTAGTGCCTCAGACAGCAGAGATAGGCGTATTTACCGCCTTTGCCGGCGGTTTCACTGCCTTCTTTTCCATCTGGTTCTTCTGCATACTCCAGTTCAGCCCATTTTATTTT
>CAKKRA010000374.1 GCA_919902475.1 Nitrospiria bacterium | reverse complement strand
TTTTTTCTAATCTGTGTAATCAAGGCTGTTGATGACTTTTTCAACAGCCTGCTACTTCTTTTTTTCCTTCCAGAATATAAGGAGTGGCGCGGCAATATATATAGATGAATATACCCCTGCAACAAATCCAACAAGCAATGCAAAGGCAAAATCGTGAATCACCTCGCCGCCATATATAAATAGGATAAGTGTAACAATCAGAACTGTCAATGAAGTCAAAAATGTCCTGCTCAGAGTCTCATTTATGCTGATATTTACTATTGACTCAAAGGTCTCCTTATTCCTTAATCTTAAATTCTCACGGATCCTGTCAAAGGTAACTATAGTGTCATTTATTGAAAAACCAACAATTGTAAGCACTGCTGCAAGCACTGGCAGGGTAAACTCTCTGCCTGTTATTGCAAAGGCGCCGAGCGTAATCAGCACATCGTGTGCAAGGGCAATAATAGCAGCAATGCCCCATTTAAACTGGAATCTCCATGCAACATAGACGACTATGCCTAACATTGAATAGAATATGGCAAGCAATGCCTTCCACTGAAGATCCTTGCCAACCTGAGGCCCGACCATCTCAACCCTCCGTATTTCAATGGCCTCGGCCTGAAAATCACCTTCAATGGTCTTTTTAATCTTATCACCTAAGCCTTCGATGCCCTCGGACGATTTTTCAACCCTTATCAGAATATCTCTCGCATCCCCAAACTGCTGTATTATGCTTTCGCCCAATTCTATCTTTCTTAAAGAATCGCGCACCTTGTCTATTGATGGTTCATTTTTAAATCTTAATTCCACCAATGTGCCGCCAGCAAAATCAATTCCGTAATTCAACCCGCCTTTTAAAATCATTGCGCCAATGCCTATGGCAATAACAATAATAGAAAGCGCAACAGCATATCTCATCTTTCCAATAAAGTCTATTTTAGTGCCTGGTTTTATGATTTCCATATCTGCTCCTTTATATACTTATCTTCTTTACCTCTGATTTCCTGCTTAATATCAAATCAAATATGAATCTTGAAACAAATACAGCAGTAAACATGCTTGCAATAATACCTATGGTTAATGTAACTGCAAACCCCTTTACAGGCCCTGTGCCAAAAAGATAAAGTACAACAGCAGTAATCAGTGTTGTAAGATTTGAATCAAAGATAGTTATAAATGCCTTTGAAAAACCCATATCAACTGCTGAACGCGGCGTCCTTCCGTTGCGTATCTCCTCCCTTATCCTTTCATATATAAGCACATTGGCATCAACTGCCATACCGATTGTAAGTATTATTCCTGCAATGCCGGGAAGCGTTAATGTTGCGCCAAACCCAGCCATAGCGCCAAGAAGAATAACAACATTTAATACCAAAGCAACATTTGCAATAATACCTGAAAATTTATAGTATATAACCATAAATATAACAACAAGTATGCCGCCGATAATTGCTGAGAAAACGCCCTTTTTTATAGAATCATTGCCAAGCGACGGACCAACTGTTCTGTCCTCAAGTATCTGAATAGGCGCAGGCAAAGCGCCTGCGCGAAGCACAATAGCAACATCCATTGCCTCTGCATCTGTAAAGCTCCCTGTAATAAGAGCCTTTCCTCCTGATATCTTTTCATTTATCATAGGCGCTGAATGTATATTGCCGTCAAGCACAATCGCCAGCCTCTTGTTTACATTCTCTGCTGTAACCCTTTCAAATAGCCTTGCACCCCGCGGATTAAAGGTAAGTGCAATACAAGGCGGCGTCTTGTCGCCGCAGTTGAAGCTAACCTGTGCATTGGATATCCCATCTCCTGTCATTAATGTTTTATCCTTCAAAAGAAATGGAATCTTCTCTGTCTTGCCGCTCTCTTTATCCGCCTTCTTTTCATAAGCTATTACATCGCCCTGCGGCATCTCGCCTTTTAATGCCTTGCTCAAATCACTCTCATCATCCACAATCTTAAATTCAAGCAACGCAGTCCTGCCTATAAGCTTCTTTGCCCTTTCAATATCCTTTATTCCAGGAAGCTGAATCAGTATCTGCGATTCACTCTGTTTCTGTATTGTCGGCTCTGAAACGCCAAATTCGTCAATCCTGTTTCTTATTGTCTCAAGCGCCTGAAGCACAGCATGTTCCTTAATATCAGTAATCTCCTTATTGGTCATGGAAATCTCAATCCTGCTGTCTGACGCCTTAATATCTAAAGAAGGATATTCATTGCCAATAGTCTCTTTGATCTTTTTCTCATCTTCCTTGACATTTGTCTTAATGACAATCTTGTTTCCTTCTTTAATAATAGACTCTGCCTGAATGTTTTTCTGGTTAAAGAGCTCTTTTATATCGCCAAGATTCCTGCTTACTGTGCCTTCAACAGCCTTTTCAGCATCAACGCCGAGCACAAGGTGCATGCCGCCCTGAAGATCAAGACCGAGATTAATCTTCTTTTCCAATGGGTGGGCATACCATATAGAAACACCTAAGACAAGCAGGATAATAATCAGCTTCCACTTGAAACCTTTTATCATAATAACCCCCTTAGTTCTTTATTTTACGTTTTGCATTTTACAATTTGCAATTACGACAGCCTTACTTTATTTATTATAAGATGAAAATCGCAGCCAAGAAATTTAGCTGCCCTTCTGCATATTATCATCCTTGATAAGAATATCTCAAAATAATCCATAACGCCTGAAATCCTTGTATCAATGCTAAGCTCAAGGACAATAGACTTTTCAATAGGATCAACCTTCAGTTCAGATTCTGTAGCAGCATAATTCACCCTGTCATGGATGTCATAAAATCCCATTGTTGTCCCGCCAGGCGCTGACATTGGATCCATCTTATTATCAAGTATTAATGCTGCTGAGATAAGGCTTGGATTCCTCACCCTTGAGCGGTGAACATCTGACTTGTCTGCAATAATCAAAGATGCTGATACTATATTTGTCGGATCCCCTGTATCCTCCTCATGATTTGCTATTGCGCCCATCACAAGCACAATATCCTCTATATCCATGCCTATATCTTCAAGTATTGCCCTGACAAGGAGCGCTCCTGCCTGGCCGTGATTCACCCTGCCGACCATATTTCCAATATCATGCAGAAAGCCTGCAATTGCAGCAAGCCTTGCGTCACCGTCCTTATAATTTAATTTAAGGAGTATATCCTGCGCCCTCTTGCCGACAATATTTGCATGCCTCAAGCCGTGCTCTGTATATCCTATGCCTGCAAGGTGCGCATCTGCCTTTTCAAGGTATATCCGAATCTTTTTATTATTCTTTAAATCGTCTAATGTAAGCTTGGTCATATATTTCTATTTGCAATGCAGGCGCGAATTTATTCGTGCTTTGTCTTTCTACTCTTCCCCGCCGTATGCCCCTGAAATAGTATCCCTTACTATCTTAATCTTGCAGTTGTCCGCTATCTTGAGGGTTATGATCTTATCGGTAATCGCATCTATTGTTCCGATTATCCCTCCTGTTGTTACCACCTTATCCCCCTTTTTCAAACCTTCAAGGAATGACTTGTGCTTCTTCTGCCTTTTCATTTGCGGCATTATCATCACAAAATAAAAGATAGCAAAGATTACAACCCACGGCAACAGGCTCATGTATGGGCTTACACTCTCTGGTAAACCGCCTCCTACTGCTCCGGCAGCAAAGGCATTGCTAATTACTAAAAACTGTTCCATCTGTTTCCCTCCGATTTTTATAAAATTCTTTTCTAAACTCCAAAAACCTATCCTCTTTAACCGCCTCTCTGATATTCTTCATCAGATTAAGATAATAATACAGATTGTGTATTGTGTTAAACCTTAAAACAGACATCTCCTTTGCCATAAAGAGATGCCTTAAATATGCCCTTGAATAGTTCCTGCATGTATAACATCCGCAGTTCTTATCAAGAGGCTCAGGGTCTTCTGTGTAAGGCGCATTCTTGATATTTATAATACCCTCGGATGTAAAGAGCGAGCCGTTTCTTGCATGCCTTGTCGGCATAACACAGTCAAACATATCAGCGCCGCGCATTACGCCCTCAATCAAATCCTCTGGCGTGCCAACACCCATCAAGTATCTCGGCTTATCCTCAGGCAGATATGGCATTACAGTATCTATCGTCTCATACATCTGCGGCTTTGTCTCGCCAACACTAAGACCGCCTATTGCATAGCCGTCAAAACCGATGTCTACTATATCATTTGCACTAATTTTTCTCAAGTCCTGAAAAAAGCCGCCTTGAACAATGCCGAATAGCGACTGCCCCTCTTTTTTATGCGCCTCCTTGCACCTTCTTGCCCATCTTGTTGTCATCTCCATGGATGTCTTTGTATAATCATAAGTAGATGGATAAGGGATGCACTCATCAAAGGTCATTATTATATCAGCGCCAAGCTCCTCCTGTATTTCAATTGCTGTCTCTGGCGTAATAAAGTGCTTCTGGCCTCCGTCAAGATGAGATTGAAATATCACCCCCTCCTCAGTTATCTTCCTTAGCTCTCCAAGGCTAAAGACCTGAAAACCGCCGCTGTCAGTTAAAATCGGCTTATCCCATGATATAAACCTATGCAGGCCGCCCATCCTTTTAATCAGCTCATGCCCGGGCCTTAAAAAGAGATGATAGGTGTTGCACAATATCATCTCAGCGCCGACTGAGGTGAGGTCTTCCTTAGATAATGTCTTTACTATGCCTGCTGTCCCTACCGGCGCAAAGATCGGGGTATTTATCTCGCCATGTGAAACAGTAATCTTTCCAAGCCTTGCTGAAGTTTTTGCCTCCTTTTTCAGAACCTTGAATTTCACAAGTAGCCCTATTTACATTTTTTCTGGCGCTGAAATGCCCAGAATCCCCAATGCATTCTTTATAACCTGCCTCACACCCTTCATTAATACAAGCCTTGCATCAGTCAATGGTTTATCATCTATAATAATCCTGTGATGAAAATAATAATTATGAAGCAGGCCTGCTAAGTTCTGCAAATAAAATGTAATCCTGTGCGGCTCTAATGCCCTTGCTGCGCCTTCAATGGTTATTGGATATAAGGCCAATTGCTTCATCATATTTCTTTCCTCAGGGAGTTTTAACAGCCCAAAATCCACACTATCTGCATCAGGAATCTTTATCCCCCTCTCCTCTGCCTGCCTTTCTACACTGCACAGCCTTGCATGCGCATACTGAACATAATAAACAGGGTTCTCGCTGGACTGCTTCTTTGCTAGCTCCAAATCAAAATCAAGATGACTGTCTGAACGCCTCATTAAAAAGAAGAATCTCGCTGCGTCGCTTCCAACCTCCTGAACCACCTCCCTAAGCGTAACAAAATCCCCTGCTCGTTTGGACATAGGCACAGGCTTGCCCTGCCGCAGTACAGCCACAAGCTGCACAAGCAGAACATGAAGCGTATCTTTTGGATGGCCAAATGCCTGTATTACAGCCTGAACGCGCGGTATATAGCCGTGATGATCAGCGCCCCAGATGTTTATGAGGCTTTTAAACCCTCTTGAAAGCTTATTCCGATGGTATGCTATATCTGTAGCAAGATATGTATAGCTGCCATCCTTCTTTATCACCACCCTGTCCTTGTCATCCCCAAAGGCCGTAGAGCGCAGCCAGAGGGCATCATCCTTTTCATATGCAAAACCACGCTCTTTGAGCTCCTCAATAGACTTCTTGACTGAGCTATCATTTAAGAGACTCTGCTCGCTGAACCAGTTGTCAAACCGAACGCCGAAGTCCTCTAAATCCTTCCGAATCTCCTCAAGCAAGCATTTTTTGCTATGCCATGCAAAAAAAGCCTCACTTTCCTCAAATGACACATTCGGAAAATTCAAGCTAATCGCTTGCGATGCGGCAGCAGCACCTTTATCGTCAATTGGTCCTGCATAAATCCTTTTTTTTATGTCAGATATAACCGTCTTCGCTGAAGCAGCAATTTCGTCAATATAAGCACCATGATACCCATCCGCTGGAATGGGCTTACCCATGCAACTACAGTAGGATGACTCTGCAAGAAGCCTGACCTGCCTGCCAGCGTCATTGATATAAAATTCACGCGTTACATCATAACCTGCTGCAGCAAGCAGATTGGACAAGGCATCGCCCACAGCAGCCCCTCTTCCATGACCAACATGAAGCGGGCCTGTTGGATTAGCGCTCACAAACTCAACCTGAACCTTCTCGCCCTTTCCAATATCTACGCTGCCGTAGTCTTTTCCTTCCTTATCTATCTGTTTTAATATCTGATGATAATATTCGTTCTTTAAAAGAAAATTTATAAAACCCGGACCTGCAATATCAATCTTATCTATTATGCCGGCTTCATCCTTGATGTGTTTAACAATAATCTCTGCAATATCCCTCGGCTTTTTCTTTTCTGATGCTGCAAGCGCCATTGCAACAGTAGTTGCAACATCACCCTTTGTCTCGTCCTTTGGTATCTCAAGGACAATCAAAGGCTCATCCTTTATCTTTAACTCACCCTTTTTCTTTGCCTCTGTTAATGCATTATAGAGGATATTGGATAACGCCTCTTTCACAATCAGCACCTGTCATAAAATAACTTCAATAAAAGTTGGAGTATATAGGAATTCTCTAAGAGAAGTCAATACAAAAACTCACTTTTTTAAGCAAAAATAAGGGGTTTCTACTAAGGCCTGACCTTTAATGAGAAAAGAATGACAGGTGAATTGTTGTTAAAATATAATCTTATAATTTTGACCCAAAATTATTTTATCACCACCCCAACTTCATCGCCTTTAACAGCCTTTAATGCCTCTTTTGCATTTCCCATATAGCAGTATATTTCAACATAACCATTGCTGTTTATAACAGCATTCGGTTTTCCCCTGTCGCCCTGCGCATAAAACTGATTAAGACTGCCAATCTTAATATCCTTTATATGTATCTCAAATTTCCCCTTGCCTGTCTTTGCAGCTAATTCGTCAATATGGCTTCTCTTTATGTTGGATATAAGATTGCCGAATTTATCTATATGCGATACCCTTCCCCTTATAAGGTCTTTGCCGAAAACTTCTGCTTTTGGAATGGTTCGCTTAACATAATTTTCTATTTCAATGCCAAAATTATTGATATCCACCCCTTTTGAAAGCCATGCTGCAACAGGCGCAAAGATATCCCTGCCGTGGAAGGTAAATCCCGGTGATTCAAGAAAATAGTGCTCTGCATTAATCTCAATTACCTTTACAGGCTCCTCTTCATTATTATATAAAAATGAAAGCACGCCATTGTCCGGCGCAATAAAATAGTATCTATCGCTAACAACAAGCAGAGGCTTTCTTGCGCTTCCAACCTCCGGGTCAACAACAACTACATGAATTGTATATGGCGGAAAATATTTATACGCACACTCCAGCACAAAACCTGCTTCATCTATATCCTGCGGCGATATTTGATGGGATATATCAATTATCTTAACTAAGGGGTTTATATTAATTATAACGCCCTTCATTGTGCCGACAAAATGATCTTTCAGGCCAAAGTCTGTTGTAAGTGTTATATACGGCCTTACAAGTAATGTCATATTTGTAGTTTTCCTATTATTTGATTGATATCTGAAATGTTGTTGTTATTAAGATATCCCTCTATTCCTTCTATTATATCAATTGTTGCGCTTGGATTTACAAAATTTGCAGTGCCAACCTGCACTGCCTTTGCGCCAGCAAGCAAGAACTCTATTGCATCATCAGCAGTCATTATCCCGCCAATGCCTATAACTGGTATCTTTACTGCCTTTACAGCCTGCCATACCATTCTTAATGCAACTGGCTTTATGGCAGGGCCTGAAAGCCCGCCAGTGATATTTGCAAGAACAGGTCTTCTTGTTTTGATATCAACTGCCATTCCAACAAGTGTGTTTATCAATGATACTGCATTGCATCCTGAATCCTCTGCTATCTTAGCAAAGGTTGTTATGTCTGTAACATTCGGCGACAACTTTGCAATAACAGGAAGTGATGTTGCATTTCTTACTGCAGTCAAGACTTCAGATGTAAGCCTCGGGTCTGTGCCAAAGTTTATACCGCCCTCTTTAACATTTGGGCATGAGATATTTACCTCAAGGCCAGCTATCCCGTCAACACTGCTAAATATCTCTGCTACTTCAACATATTCTTCAATGCTATTTCCAAATATGTTTAGAATTATTTTTGTATCATATTTTCTTAAAAAGGGCAATTTTTCTTTTATAAATGCCTCAGCGCCGACATTTTCCAAGCCAATGGCATTCAACATTCCAGAAGCCGTCTCGCAGATGCGCGGCGGAGGATTTCCTTTTCTCGGCCTTGCAGAAAGGCCTTTTGTAACAACTGCTCCAAGCCTGTTTAAATCAACATAGGCTGCATACTCTTCTCCATAGCCAAATGTCCCTGATGCAGACATAACAGGGTTCTTAAGGGTTATGCCTGCAATCTCAACTGACAAATTTGGAGATTGTTTTTCTTTGCCTTTAGCCCTTTGCCCTTTGCCTTTAGCCTTAGTTACCATACTATCTCTCCTGCATCAAAAACAGGTCCATCATTACAAACATATTTATATCCGCCTTTTGTCTCTGTGGCGCACCCAAGGCATGCGCCTAAGCCGCATGCCATCCTCTCTTCAAGAGAAACCTGACAGGAAATTCCCTTTATTGATGCAAGTCTGCTTATCTCTCTCAACATGCCCTTTGGTCCGCACGCATAGACAACAGATTTGGCGTCATTACGGCCTGCCAAGAAAACCTCAAATAGCTCGCTAATCAGCCCTTGTTTGCCTATGCTCCAATCCTCTGTTGAGATATTCACCTCTGCCTTTAATCTTTTGAAATCCTGAATGCAGAGAATGTCCTCTTTATGCCGTGCACCGGCAAATAAGATAATCCTGTTCTTTTTGTCTTTTGATAATTCCTGTGCAAGAAATAAAAGGGGCGCAATGCCGATGCCGCCTGCAACAAGGATATGACTCTTAATCTTTTTATTTATTGTAAAGCCATTCCCAAGCGGACCTAAAATATCTATCTCCGCATCTTTTTTAAGGCCTGAAAGGAGTCTTGTCCCTTTTCCTACAACCTTATATAAAACATCAATTGTCTTATCCTTATTTATTTTGTGTATACTGAAAGGCCGCCTTAAGAGAGGGTCAAGTGTTTCGCCAGTTTTCAGCATTATAAACTGACCGGGTCTTGCCTTTTTACTTATTTGCGGTGAGTGAATCTGTAATCTATAATAATGGCCTGTAACATTTAGATGGGAGATAGTCTTTGCCTTCACAAATCATCCTTCATTATCCACAAAGATGCTCATGATTTCATATTCAACAACCTTTACAGGGGTATTTACCTTTGCGATATCGCCAATCCTCTTGCCTATTAATGCCCTGCCAACAGGAGAGTGAATAGATATCTTTCTGTTCTTTAAGTCTGCCTCATCCTGCCCTACAATGGTATAACATTTTTCCTCGCCGTTATCAATATCGCATATCTTTACAGATGTGCCAAAGACAACCTTTTCTGTTGAAAGCCTGCTGATATCAATCACCTCTGCAGAGCCGATTTTTGATTCAAGATCCCTTATCTTGCCTTCAATGAATGACTGCCTCTCTTTTGCTGCGTGGTATTCTGCATTCTCAGACAAATCTCCGTGAGCCCTTGCCTCAGCAATATCCTGAATATTTTTTGGCCTTTCAATCCTTTTAAAACGTTCCAGCTCATCGCAGAGCTGCTGATAGCCTTTTTTTGTCATTGGTATTCTTGTGATGCTCATAGTTTTACCTCTGCAAAATCCTTAATCTCTTGCACCTTTCTTTTATGATACTCCTGAATGCTGCGGACATCAATCTTTTCCTTTTTAATTGCCTCAAGCCCGTTTACCATTGCCTTTGCGCCGGCAATTGTTGTGTAATATGGAATGCCCTGTGTCAATGCTGTCCGTCTTATGGAATATGAATCCTCCTGTGATTTTTTGTCGCCTACAGTATTTATAACTAAATCTATTTCGCTGTTTTTAATATGGTCAACTATATGAGGCCTTCCCTCTTTAACCTTATTTACCTCATCAACCTTCAGGCCTGCCTTTTTTAATGCCTTTGCAGTGCCTTTTGTCGCCTCTACTGAATAGCCGAGCTCCAACAGCTTTTTTGTAAGGTATATTGTTGCAGTCTTATCCTTGTCCTTAACACTTATAAATGCCCTTCCATTCAGCTTGACAAATGAGCCTGCTGCCATCTGAGCCTTTGCAAATGCCATTTCAAAGCTGTTGTCTATACCCATTACCTCGCCTGTTGACTTCATCTCCGGCCCTAATATTGTATCAACTCCAGGGAATTTTGCAAATGGAAAAACAACCTCTTTTACAGAAAAGTGTCTTACCTCCGCCTCCTTTGTAAAGCCAAGCTCTTTTAAACTCTTTCCTGCCATCACCCTCGCAGCAAGCTTTGCAAAAGGCACGCCTGTTGACTTGCTGACAAATGGTATTGTCCTTGACGCCCTCGGATTCACCTCAAGCACATAGATTACATTATCCTTTATAGCATACTGGACATTCATCAGGCCAATTACATTCAACTCCCGTGCAAGGCTGTAGGTCTGCTCCCTGAGCTCTTTTATCAAACTATTGCCGATGGAATACGGCGGCAGAGAGCATGCGCTGTCGCCTGAATGAACGCCTGCCTCTTCAATATGCTCCATTATCCCTGCAACAACTACATCATAGCCGTCAGAGATAGCGTCTACATCAATCTCTATTGCATCCTCTAAATATTTATCTATCAGAATAGGGTGTTCAGGAGATGCTGCCACTGCCCTCTTCATGTAGTCCTTGATATCCTTTTTGCTGTACACAATCTCCATTGCCCTGCCGCCGAGGACATAGGACGGCCTTACAAGAACAGGATAGCCTATCTTTTCTGCTATCTCTACAGACTCTGGAACAGAGCGTGCAATGCCGCTTTCAGGCTGTTTTAAATCAAGCTTATTAATTAATTCCCTGAATCGCTCCCTGTCCTCTGCCCTGTCAATGGAATCAGGGGATGTGCCGATTATCTTTGCGCCCGCGATTTCAAGGGGAAGCGATAGTTTCAGCGGCGTCTGGCCGCCAAACTGGACAATAACACCATCAGGCTTTTCAATATCAATAATATTTAAAACATCCTCTCGTGTCAAGGGCTCAAAATATAGCCTGTCAGATGTATCATAGTCAGTGCTAACTGTCTCTGGATTGCAGTTGACCATTATTGTCTCAAAGCCGTCCTCTTTTAATGCGAGCGCTGCATGAACACAGCAGTAGTCAAATTCTATTCCCTGTCCTATCCTGTTTGGCCCTCCGCCAAGTATCATAATCTTTTTTCTATTAGTTGGATTTGCCTCGCACTCTGATTCATAAGTTGAATAGAAATAGGGGGTATACGCAGCAAACTCCGCGCCGCAGGTATCAACCATCTTGAAGGTGGATATTATGTTATTCTTTTTTCTATATCCCCTCACAGCATCTTCTGTGCTTTTTATCAGCCTTGCAATGTATTTATCTGAAAATCCATACTCCTTTGCCTGTCTCAAGGCTAAAGGCGGAAGGCAAAAGGCTAAAGGCTCTGCCTTTTGCCCTTTGCCTTTAGCCATTTGCCCCTTGATTCTTTCTTCCATCTCCACAATCTCTTTTATCTGATAAAGGAACCATTTATCTATCTTTGAAAGGGAATATATCTCATCTATTGAGACGGCTCTTCTTATTGCATCTGCAATATACCAGACGCGTTCCCAGTTTGGTGTAAGGAGCTTTTCTTTTATCTGCTCTATTCCAATCTTTTCTCCATAAGTCTCAAGGCCGTATTTATCTATCTCAAGGGAGCGTATGGCCTTCTGGAAAGCCTCTTTAAAATTCCTGCCTATTGCCATTGCCTCGCCAACTGATTTCATCTGTGTTGTTAACGTTGCATCAGCCCGTGGAAATTTCTCAAAGGTAAATCTCGGATATTTTACCACAACATAATCTATGGTCGGCTCAAAGGATGCAGGCGTTACCTTTGTAATATCGTTCTGTATCTCATCAAGCGTTAAACCCACTGCAAGTTTAGCAGCTATCTTTGCTATTGGAAAACCTGTTGCCTTTGATGCCAATGCAGAGCTCCTTGACACCCTCGGGTTCATCTCAATAACAACCAACTCCCCATTTTCAGGATTCACTGCAAACTGGATGTTAGAGCCGCCTGTATCAACGCCAATCTCCCTGATAATCTTAACAGAAGCATCCCTCATAATCTGATACTCTTTATCTGTCAGCGTCTGTGCAGGCGCAACGGTTATGCTGTCTCCAGTATGTATGCCCATGGGGTCAAAATTTTCAATAGAGCATATAATCACCACATTGTCTTTCAAATCCCTCATCACCTCAAGTTCAAACTCCTTCCACCCGAGAACAGACTGCTCAATCAATATCTCATGCCTCGGTGAAAGGCTCAGACCCCACTCAACATACTCCTCAAGCTCTTCTATGTTATATGCTACATTTCCGCCTGTGCCGCCGAGGGTAAAGGACGGTCTTATAATAGCAGGAAATCCAATTTTATTAATCGCTGCCTTTGCATCTTCAAGTGACCTTACATATTCACTTTCAGGAAGGCTAAGCCCAATCCTCCTTATCGCAATCTTAAACTCGTTCCTGTCCTCTGCCATCTTGATTGCCTTCAGCTTTGCGCCAATAAGCTCAACGTCATATTTATTTAGCGCGCCATTTTCTGAAAGCTCAACAGCAATATTCAACGCAGTCTGGCCGCCCATTGTCGGCAACAAGGCATCAGGCCTCTCCCTTTCAATTATCCTTTCAACTATCTCTGGGGTAATAGGCTCTATATATGTCCTTTCTGCTGTTTCAGGGTCAGTCATTATAGTTGCAGGATTGGAGTTAATTAATACAACCTCATACCCTTCATCACGCAAGGCCTTGCAAGCCTGTGTGCCAGAGTAGTCAAACTCACATGCCTGTCCTATTACTATCGGCCCTGAGCCTATAATGAGTATCTTTTTTATGTCAGTTCGTTTTGGCATTTATTATTTCCTTGTTTAATTTCACCCTCCCCTTTATCCCCTCCCGTCAAGGGAGGGGAAATTAAAAGAAGAACCGTGTTTCCCTCTCCCCTTGCGGGAGAGGGTTAGGGTGAGGGGTATTAAAATTTTTCCATCATCTCAGTAAATCTCTTAAACAGATACACTGAATCATGCGGCCCAGGAGACGCCTCTGGGTGATACTGAACAGAGAATATGGGCAGCTCCTTATGCTGCATCCCTTCTACTGTCTTGTCATTGAGGTTTATATGGGTCAATTCAGCCTTTCCCTTCAACGAATCCACATCAACTGCAAATCCGTGGTTCTGTGATGTAATCTCCACCTTTCTTGTTGTCAAATCCATTACTGGCTGATTACCGCCGTGATGTCCGAATTTCAATTTATATGTCTTGCCTCCCATTGCAAGGCCAAGCAACTGATGACCAAGACATATACCAAATATCGGCTTCTTGCCAATCAGCTTTTTTACATTCTCAATTACATAAGGCACACCCTCTGGGTCGCCGGGGCCATTGGAAAGGAGTATGCCGTCAGGGTTCATTGCCATGACATCCTCTGCCTTTGTGTCAGCAGGAACAACTGTTGCAGAACATCCTGAATTTATTAGCAGCCTGAGAATATTTTGTTTAATGCCAAAATCATAGGCAACCACATGATAAGTTCGGAGTTTAGAGTTCGGAGTTCTGGGTAAATACCCTTTTTCCAAATCCCATATCCCCTGCTCCCATTTATGAGCTTTTTTGCAGGTTACCTCTTTTACCAAATCCCTGCCGATAAGGCAGGGTGATGCCTTTGCCTTTTCAATTAGGCTCTTGGGGTTTAAGTCTATTGTGGAGATAACCCCCTCTTTAGCGCCAAAGTCCCTTATATGTTTTGTTAATGCCCTTGTGTCAATCCCTTGTATGCCGACGATATTATTTTCTTTTAGATAAGCACTTAGTGTTTTTTTAGAGCGCCAGTTACTCGGATATTCAGATGCCTCTTTTACAATAAATCCCTCTGCATAAGGTTTAATAGACTCCATATCCTCGTCATTTATCCCATAGTTTCCTATTAATGGATAGGTCATTGTAACAATCTGGCCCTTATACGACGGGTCTGTCAGGATTTCCTGATAGCCCATCATGCTTGTATTAAAGACCACCTCTCCTAATGTCTCGCCTTCTGCGCCAAAGGAAAAACCTTCAAAGAGCTTTCCATCAGATAACGCCAATATTGCCTTTTTCTTCATCCTAATGTCCTTCCCTAACACCTAACACTTCTTCACATTCTTTTAGTGTCATTCCCGCAGCGTTTTTGAGCGGGAATCCACAAAAAGACAAGACTGGATTCCTGCCAGAAGCATGCAGGAATGACAATATTAAGATATGTTCTACTCTCTTTTACCATCGCTTATCTCATAGACTACCTTCCCGCCAACAATTGTCATTACTGCTCTTCCCTTCATCTTCATGCCTGTAAAAGGCGTGTTCTTTGATTTTGATTTGAGATTATTAACATCAACTACCCATTCCTTTTCAGTATCAATTATTGTTATATCAGCATCAGCCCCTTCAGAAAGTGTCCCTTTTTTTAATTTAAATAATCTTGCAGGGTTTATAGTTGCCTTTGCAATGGCATTGTTAAGGCTCAGCACACCTTCATTAACCAATCTTAATATCAGCGGAAGGGATGTCTCCAGGCCAATCATGCCAAAGGATGCATAATCAAACTCAATCTCCTTTTCATGCACTGCATGGGGCGCATGGTCAGAGGCAATGATGTCTATTGTACCGTCTTTTAAACCCTCTTTTATTGCCTTTACATCCTCTTTTGTGCGCAATGGTGGATTAACCTTTGCATTTGTATTATAACCAATTACAGCATCCTCGGTCAAAGTAAAGTAATGAGGGCAGGTTTCGCATGTAACCTTTACGCCACGCTTTTTTGCAGTCCTTATTGATTCAACAGAGCCGGCGCTGCTCACATGGGCAATATGAAGTTTAGCGCCTGTTAATTCTGCAAGCGCAATGTCCCGTACAACCATTACCTCCTCTGCTGCCATTGGTATGCCCCTTAGGCCAAGCGTGGTGGATGCAAAACCCTCATTCATCACACCGCCTGAAGAGAGATTCGCATCCTCGCAATGCGCAATTACTGGTATATCAAATGCCTTTGTATACTCAAGCGCCCTTCTCATTACCTCTGCATCCATAACACCCTTGCCGTCATCAGATATTGCAACACAGCCTGCATTCACCATATCACTTATCTCTGCAAGCGCTTTACCCTGTGAGCCTTTTGTTATGGCGCCTATAGGCAGCACATTAACAATGCCTTCCTTTGCTGACTTTGATAAAATAAACTCTGTTACAGCCCTATTGTCATTTATTGGATTCGTGTTCGGCATACAGCAGATTGCAGTAAACCCGCCTGCTGCTGCTGCCATTGTCCCTGTTTTTATTGTCTCTTTATATTCAAATCCCGGCTCTCTTAAATGCGTATGTATATCAATCAAACCCGGCGCAACAATCTTACCCTTTGCATCAATAACCTTTGAGTCCTCTGACTTGATGCCTCTTGCCACCTTTTTAATAACCGCCCCTTCAACAAGTATGTCAAGAGAATCGTCAATATTATTTGCAGGGTCTATTACCCTGCCATTTTTAATTAACATTCTCAACTTTTTTCTCCTGATAAAAGGTACATTACCGCCATTCTTACTGCTACACCATTTGTCACCTGCTCAAGTATAACTGTAGCTTTATCCTCTGACAGCTCTGGTGATATCTCCACACCCCAGTTCACAGGCCCTGGGTGCATGACAATTGCATCTTCCTTTGCAAATTTTAATCTCTCCCTCGTCAGGCAATATTGCATTGAATATTCCCTTATGTCCGGGAAATAGGTCTTCCCTTGCCTTTCAAGCTGAACACGGAGCATGATAATCACATCAGCATCTTTAATCCCCTCATCAAGATTGTAATATACCTGAACGCCTAACCTTTCAATCTCAAGAGGTATCAATGTTGCCGGGCCAATTACCCTTACCTTTGCACCCATTTTTGTAAGGCCGTGGATATTTGACCTTGCCACACGGCTGTGGGTTATATCGCCGACAATGGCAACTGTTAAGCCATCAATCCTCCCCTTTTTCTCCCTTATAGTAAACATATCAAGAAGCGCCTGTGTAGGATGCTCATGGCAGCCATCACCGGCATTTATAACAGAGCTTTTTAATCCCTTTGCAAGTATATAAGGCGCTCCTGCAGCAGAGTGTCTGATTACTATAATATCTGACCTCATTGCCTCAATATTTCTTGCAGTGTCAAGGAGGGTCTCACCTTTAACAACACTGCTTGTAGAAACAGCAATATTTATTACATCAGCGCTCAGCCTTTTTGCAGCAAGCTCAAAGGATGTCCTTGTTCTTGTGCTCGGCTCATAAAAAAGATTCACCACTGTCTTGCCGCGCAGGGTCGGCACCTTCTTTATATCCCTTCCGGTAACCTCTTTAAAGGAGTCTGCTGTGTCTATAATCAGCTTTATGTCATCTGAGCTAAGCTCTTGTATTTCAAGCAAATCTTTTTTGTTTAATGGCATAACTTTTCCCTAAATTTCAAATCAGATGGCTGCGAAGCCGTTAAATAGACTCAGCGATTATAACCCTGTCCTTTTCACCCTCTTCTTCAAGCAATACTTTAACTATTTCCTGTGCAGATGTTGGCAGATTTTTGCCTGCATAATCTGCCCTTATTGGCAGCTCCCTGTGTCCCCTGTCAATCAACACAGCCAATTGTATCTGTATTGGCCTCCCAAAGTCCATAAGGCTGTCCATTGCAGCCCTTATTGACCTGCCTGTATACAGGACATCATCAACCAATACAATCTTCTTATCAGATATGGAAAAAGGTATCTCTGTCTTTTTTAATACAGGCTGCTCTTTTTTGGTAGACAGGTCATCTCGGTATAAGGTTATATCAAGTATACCGAGCGGCAGCTCAACCCCTTCTATCTCCTTTATAAAATTTACCAGCCTTTTTGCAAGATGCACCCCGCCTGTCCTGATTCCAACAAGAACCAAATCCCCTGTCCCCTTATTCTTTTCAACAATCTCATGGGAGATTCGGCGCAAGGCGCGGTTAATTTCAGTTGCATCCATTACAATCTTTTTCTCTTTCCACTTACCAGCCATAGTTATTCAACCCTCTTTTGGGCACAAAAAAACCCAGCCTATCAAAAGACAAGCTGGGTTTTTTATAGATTTTTATATTTTTCATTTAATTTCCCTTTTCAGCCTCACAGGACTGATTTAAAGAGTTTCAATTCAATTTCTGGTTACATCATAATAAAAATACCTGCTTCTTGTCAAGAACTTTTTTTACCTCTTTCACGGTTCTGCTCAGGACGCAATGCGTGTAAATTATGGTCGTCTGGACATCGCTTAATTTGCGTGGCTGGTAACAGGGACCAGCCGTTTTTTAAGGACGGCAGAATATTGTTCCCAAATATCGGCTGTAATCATTTACATAGGCGGCTAACACTTAGATAGATTAATATTCAATTTTGTATATTAGTCCATGCGAAAGTGCAATGAAATTCATCAGATACAGCAAGTCGTTTTTCTTATTGACGGAACATAAAACCTGTGATAGATTCTGCTTTAGTTGTTTAGATAATAACTGGTTGGGTATTGGTGAACGAGCCATGAAAATAAAAGGGTGGGTTCAGTTAACTGCGGCTACTGTTTTCTTTCTTGCGTCGTGGTGGTGTTTCCTGTGGATGTTCGCCTCTGCTGATATGGCTTTCGTTGATTGCGCTGGAAAGTATTCATTGTTTCATGAGCGGTTCAGGTGTCGACAACCAAATATAGCTTTTCTATGATGGGTCGGCTTTGGTGTTGCGTGCGTTTCATTGCTCTACTTTGGCGTGAAAAATTTAAGAAGGGGTAAAGTTAATGAAAAAAATACCTAACCCGGCGTTCGAGCGGGACGCCGCAAAAGCGCGGCGCCCCTCAACTTTACGTTAATACCTATCCGATCTGAAGGAGGTTTCCTTGACAAGTGTTGAAAAAATTATTTTGAAGGCCAAAGAGCTAATCGACAATTCTTCAGATGGCAAACGCTACTCTCAACTCGTGAGGGAAATCAGTTCGCACTTCCCTGACATTCCTGTGAACACAGTGCATGGCTCTCTTCACAAATTCAGAACGGAGCTTCCGGAAACCTATTACCAGCCGGAGAAGGGACTCTATAAAGCCCTCAAATATAGAGAAACCGGGGAACAGAAGATAATCAAGAAAATAAAAGAAGACAAGATCAAGGAAGAGCAATTCTATGACCCATTCGGAGAACGGATTGTAAATGAACTTGAGGAATGCACGCGATATATTGTACTTGGTGGTAATAGATTCAAAGACAAGTGGGGAACACCAGATGTGATTGGCGTTCGCGAGGCAAAACGCAGTGACATAATTAAACCGCCAACTGAGATAGTTTCCGCAGAGGTGAAACTTGATGAGGCAAATTTAATCACTGCATTTGGCCAAGCATGTTCCTATAAACTATTTTCCCACAAGTCATACATTGTCGTTCCCAAAACATCTTCCGATGAGGATATCGGCCGGTTAGATTCACTGGGCAGAATATTCGGTATCGGATTGGTGCTGTTCGATCCTCTCCAACCCAAGGAACCCGATTTCTCAATCCGCGTTCGTGCTTCAAGAGAAGAGCCTGACATGTTTTATGTGAATAAGTATCTCAAACTCGTGGAAGAGGAGTTATTTGGATAGGCTAACCGCTGAAAAAAATACGGTGAAAAGCCGCTGTGACTATTGTATAATATTAATAGAAAGGAAAACAGATGCCGACAATCTCAATGTTCTTCGGAATTCTCATTTCGATTTTTTATGGGGACAACCAACAACATCATATGCCGCACATTCATGCACGATATCAAGGGAAAAAGGCTTCGATAGCCATTGACGACGGTCGACTTCTTGCCGGGGATTTTCCGCCACGACAACTTCGGATGGTGCAAGTTTGGATGGACATTCACAGGGATGAACTCATGGCAGACTGGGAACTCGCCGTTGCCGGTGATGAGCCGTTTCGTATAGCGCCGCTTCAATAAAGGAGAATATTATGGAAGCACTACTTGATGTCATCAGTGTAAAAACTCGTGAAGACTACACCTTAGAGCTTGTTTTTGAGAATGGGGAAAAGCGTATATTCGACATGAAGCCTTTTTTCGATAAAAAGCCCTTTGTCAAACTCCTCAACTCTCCGCTATTCTTCAAGGCTTCTGTCCAATATGGTACTGTTGTTTGGCCGGGGAATATCGATATAGCACCGGAGACACTCTGGATGCGATCCGTGCTGGCCTAACATAATCGATCCTAACCAGCGGCTCGACCCCGATCGAGCTCCGCCCGGCTGGTCAGCCGCGCGTTCTTTGCCTAAATCACAAAAAAACTGCTTGACAATTGCATACCATTAATACATACTTATACATATAATAATACATATCAAAAAGGAGGATATTTCATGAGAACCACATTAAATATTGAAGACAAATTGCTTAACAAGGCAGCAAAGTTGACTGGCATTAAGGAAAAAACATCGCTGATCAGGCTCGGGCTGGAAGCGCTGATAGCGAGCGAAAGCAGCAGGAGGCTCGCTAAATTGGGAGGAACCGAAAAAAAATTACAGATGCCTCCCCGCAGAAGGACGGCAGGAATATAAGATGGTTCTTGTTGACACTTCAGTGTGGGTGGCGCATCTGCGAGAGGGAAACACAGGGCTTGAAACATTGTTGAATAATAGCGGCGTTGCCTGCCATCCCTTCATTGTCGGCGAGCTTGCTTGCGGTAATCTCAAAAACAGGTCTGAAATACTTTCTCTCCTGCAGTCGCTCCCTGTAGCAGCCTATGTGGAACATGAAGAAGTGATGCAGTTCATAGAGAATTATACACTTATGGGAAAAGGATTAGGGTATATTGATATACATTTGCTTGCGTCAGCAATGCTGACTAATATTCCATTATGGACATTTGATAAGAAACTGAATGAAGTCTCGTCTATACTTAATATAGAATATTGATTTTTTAGGTCGTTAGCTGACTATAAGCACAATCCCCATTGGTAATAAGCTAAATGCTTCCCATATTTCTTAAACGTGAGATAAGGGTTTTTCTACTGTGGTGTCGCTTTTATGCCGATGATAGCAGGAACTGAAGCTGAAAAACATTGACTGCGCCTCAGTAGCTATATATAATATTGCTAAATATAGAATAAGTATAAAAATAACATAAGGCTATCAAGAAGTGTTTTGAACATCTTACCGGAGGCTGATTTGAATAGACCGCAATATGTGGAAATCATCCAAAAGGTCTTTGCGCTCATAGCAGTTTTATTCGGTATCGCAACGATTATAGCAGGGACTCGTGTCCTTACTGGGTCAGATCCGGGATACATTGTTTTTAGACCGCTTCTGGTCTACAACACAGCAATGGGAATAGCATATGTAGCGGCAGGGGTTATCGCATGGCGCAGTCTTGATCAAGGCAAGTATGCAGCAGCTACAATCTTTTTTCTGAATTTTCTCGTGTTAGGAACAATCAGTTACTTGTATGCAACAGGGAGTGCTGTTGCTATTA